>JABWBV010000087.1 GCA_013359445.1 Anaerolineales bacterium
AGAGGTCCGCAGATAGAGTTCCGTGGAAGTTTGCAAATAATCCCAGGTTTGCCGGGTAAGGAGTGCGGGATCGCCAGGGCCAAGGCCCAACATAGTGATGTTATACATATGTTCTTTGAATTGTAATTGCTCAGGGCGAGAGAGGAAACTCTCTAAAAAAGGGGGTAAGCTCTGTCTTGGCTGAGTAGCTATTTTGAATTTTAAAAAAATACCGCAGAGCGAAACTCTGCGGTATTGAATGCGAAATACAAGGGGGAATTAGCGTTTGGTATAGGTTGGAGCCTTGCGGGCACGTTTAAGCCCTGGCTTTTTGCGCTCTTTGATGCGGGCATCACGAGTGAGCATCCCAGCTTTGCGGAGGGGGGAACGAAAATCTTCATTTAAGCTGAGGAGGGCGCGGGCTAAACCTAATTGAGCGGCATCGCGTTGTCCCGTAACACCACCGCCGGCAATCGTCATGGTGATGTCAAACTGGGCACGATCCTGGTTGGTCGCGGACAAGGGCAATAAAATTGTGTACAAGTCACCTTCGCGGGTGAAGTAATTATCACCTGTTTTGCCGTTGACCATCACCTGGCCATTCCCAGCGATCACACGAACGCGCGCCGATGACTCTTTGCGGCGACCAACACCTTCGTAATATTTCTCTGCCATATCTTCTCCTTATTCTCAGTCCAACCGTTTAGGTTGTTGGGCGGCATGGGGGTGTTCAGGCCCACTGTAAATTTTTAGTTTCTTTAATAATTTACGGCCAAAGCGGTTATGAGGCAACATACCCCAAACGGCCGCCCGAATGACGCGATCGGGGTGTTTTGCCAATTGGTCACGCAATTTGACGGTTTTAAGCCCACCAGGGTACCCAGAGTGGGAATAATACATTTTGTCGTCAAGTTTATTGCCAGTGACACGAATCCGGCGTGCATTGAGGACAACAACGAAGTCACCGACCTCAACGCCAGGAGTAAAGCTGGCTTTATGTTTGCCTAACAACAAGGTGGCAATTTGTGTGGACAGCCGGCCTAAATTTTGGTCGTTGGCGTCTACCAACACCCAGTCCTGGCTAATCTCATCGGGTTTTGGATAATAAGTTTTCTGCACGATTGTTACTCCACTGATAAAGTTCACAATTCTAGGTCAGCGTAGCGCACAGCACATAGATTGAGGCCATGTGGTGGGGCTAATCCTGTGACCGGATCCGGGGTTTGAAGGTTCAAATACTGCGTGATACTGTCTACGGGCAACATACCTTGTGCAATGTTTTTTTGTAATTGCACCAAACGACGTACCATGTGAAACAAGAAAGCATTTGCTTCAATTTCATATACATAGCACAGGGTCGAATGAGGTCCAACTAGTTCTTGTTTCCACTTTGAGGCAAAAACATGACGGATAGTTGGCCCCCCTGGATGGGGAGGCGTCCCAAAAGCACGAAAATCATGCGTCCCGATTACCTGTGTGGCGGTTTGTTCAAGCAGGTTGAAATCCGGAGCGGGCCAAACCCGCCATCCGTACCGTTCCAGGACAGGATTTCGCACCGGATGCGGCAAGATGGTGTACCGATATAATCTGGCCCGCGCATCTTGTCGAGGGCGGAAATCGCTGGGGGCAATTTCAAGATGTTGAACCGCTACATCCGCAGGCAAGTTGGCATTCAAGGCTTGGTGCAAGCGGGGCAGATCTCTGCGCCAGCGTAACTCAAAGGAAATTACCTGGCCAGAAGCATGAACACCCGCATCGGTGCGTCCAGCCGCCTGGATTGAACGTTGTTGCCACCCTAGTTTTACTAAGGCAGTTTCAACTTCACCTTGAACCGTCCGGGCATTTGCCTGTTTTTGAAAACCGGCAAAATAAGTGCCGTCGTAGGCAAGTATCGCTTTGTAAAGTACTAACGGCGATGACACATCGCTGTGATTAAAATTGGTCGAAAATTATTCAACCAGTTCGATAAGAACCATATCGGCGGCGTCGCCCATGCGAGGGGTCAGTTTAATCACACGGGTGTAGCCCCCATTTCGTTCATTATAACGAGGGGCAATTTCATCAAACAGTTTAGATACGATTTCATCACTCCCCAGACGGGCCGATGCAAGACGGCGAGCATGGACGCCATAAGCGGCCTGTTCGCCCGTTGCGGCATTCCCATTTTTTGCCAGGGTGATCAGTTTTTCTGCGGAACCACGAATGGCCATTGCTTTCGCACGCGTGGTCCGAATCCTTTCGTGTTCAAAGAGTTGTTTGATGAGGTTTTTACGAAGAGACGAGCGGTGGTCTTTGCTTCGACTCAGATTGTTTCCAGATTTTTGATGACGCATATCTCACTCCACTTCGATATGTTCGCGGGTAATCCCATCGTCTTGCAGGTAACCCTTTTCGACCATTTTTACACGTAATTCATCCAGGCTTTTCTCGCCAAAATTACGAATTGACATGATGGCTTCTTCGCCTTTTTCCAGCAATTCAATCACTTCACCGACTGTGGTAATCCCGGCCCGTTTCAACGAATTGAAAACGCGAACGGAAAGGTCAAGGTTTTCGATGGGAGTCTCGATCACTTCGCTAGTCAGGCGGCTTCCGGTGGATTCTTCTTCCATGGGAACAGCCAGAATATCTTCGGAGATGCCTGCAATATGGCGCAAATGTTCAATGAGAACAACACCACTGGTGCTTAAGGCATCTTCTGGAGAAACGGTTCCATCGGTCCAGATTTCCAAAGCCAGGCTGTCATAGTTCGTGCTTTGGCCTACACGGGCCGAGGTCACTAACCAATTGACCCGTCGGACTGGGCTAAAGATGGCATCTACGGGTAATTCTCCAATTGGCAACCGTTCAATACGTTCGTCTGCCGGAGAATAACCGCGCCCGCGTTCCACAGAAAATTCCATTTCAATTAAGCCCGCGCCACTTTCCATTGTGAATAAATAGAGATCGGGGTTGATAATATCAACCTCGGGCGGAGCAATAATATCGGCTGCGGTCACAACACCTTCCCCCTGAACTTCCAAATGAAGTCGGGCGTTGTCTACGTCATGCAGCTTGATTCGCAACTGTTTCAGTTGCAACATAATTTGGATGACATCTTCACGTACGCCAGGAATACTGCTGAATTCGTGCTGGACATCGCTAACGCGAAGAGAAGTCACCGCGGCCCCAGACAGGGCTGAGAGAAGTGTACGGCGCAAGGCATTCCCCAGAGTTGTTCCATAGCCACGTTCTAAGGGGCTAATGATGAACTTCCCATAGTTTCTTGATTCTGCGACCGCTTCAATTCTCGGTGTCACCATGTTGCTTAAACCAACCACCGGCCACCTCTTTGTTTTTCTGGCAAAACCAGTCTTAAGATCATGAATAACTAACGTGAATAGTATTCAACAATCAACTGTTCGTTGAGATTACTGTCAATCTCGGAACGTTCAGGCATTCGCTGAACTGTCCCGGAATAAGTCATCAAGTCGCGCATCAGCCAACCAGGCACATTCGCCTTTTCAGCAATATCCGCCATCTCTTTGAAATAGCTACGACCGCGCGAGCCTTCACGCACAGTAATCTTGTCTCCAGGTGTGAGTAACATCGAGGGGACATCTGTACGCCGACCATTCACGTTAAAATGACCGTGGGTAACGAGCAAACGAGCCTGGGCACGACTTTGTGCATATCCCAGGCGGAATACAACATTATCGAGGCGTGACTCCAAAATCTGTAACAGGGTAAACCCGGTCAAACCTGGACGACGAAGGGCGGTGGAATAGTAACGGCGAAATTGCCGTTCCAACACGCCATAGACACGCCGTGCTTTCTGCTTGGCCCTTAACTGGCGGGCAAAGTCCGAAGAGCGCCCTTGTTGGAATTGACCCCCGCGCCCATGCTGGCCTGGAGCATAACCCCGGCGATCAAAAGAGCATTTGGGTGTAAAACACCGCTCGCCTTTGAGGAATAATTTTTCGCCTTCGCGGCGACAAAGTTTGCAAACTGGACCGATATATCTTCCCATCGAGAACTTCCCTTTTTTTTAGACGCGCCGTTTTTTGGGCGGGCGACAACCATTATGAGGTACAGGCGTAATATCCGTAATTGACTTCACTTTCAAACCTAAGCCCTGGACAGCTCGTAAAGCCGACTCTCGTCCAGGCCCTGGGCCTTTGATGTATACATCGGCTTCACGGAGGCCCAAATCCATAGCGATCTGCAAAGCCTGTTTGGTGGCTAAACTGGCCGCGAAAGGCGTACTTTTGCGTGAGCCTTTGAAGCCCGACGCCCCTGCACTGCCCCAGGAAACTGCGTTTCCTTGAATATCTGTGACCGTTACGATGGTGTTATTAAAAGTCGCATTGATATGAATCTGCCCAGAAGATAATGTTCGTTTTGTCTTCCGAGAAGTTGTACGACGCGCAACACGAGTTCCTTTAGCCATACTATCTCCTTACTTCTTCTTTGCGCCACGGCGACGACCGCGCCCGGCAACCGTTTTCTTGGGACCTTTGCGCGTACGAGAATTGGTGCGTGTCCGTTGGCCTCGCGCCGGCAAATGACGCCGATGTCGTAAACCACGATAACAACCAATTTCGATCAACCGTTTGATGCTCATTTGAACTTCACGGCGCAAGTCACCTTCAACCTGATAGGACTTGGAGATGAAGTCACGCAATAATGCGACTTCAGCTTCCGTGAGGTCTTTTATCCGGGTATCCGGATTGACTTTGGTTTCCGCGAGGATTTCATGTGCGCGTGTCGGGCCAATTCCATAGATATAGGTTAAGCCCACCTCAATACGCTTATTACGAGGTAAATCTACGCCTTCAATACGTGCCATTTTGAATTATCCTTGCCGTTGTTTATGCCGCTTGTTTTCACAAATTACGTACAAGTGGCCTCCGCGCTTGACGATTTTGCATTTCGCACAGCGCTTTTTGATAGATGCGGTTACTTTCATGAGAACTTCTCCTCAAGCAATAATTAATACGATGTTTACACAGGCAAAAGTGCAATTATAACGAACCTTAACACTTCCGTCCAGACTACATTATCGAACCAGTAACGTATCTTCGTACCCATGCAGTTTGAGTTCTGCATCAATAGAAAAGAAGACGTCACGCACAACCCCGACAACAATGAGAAGACCTGAGGATGAAATAAGGAACAGGCCAGCATTTTGGAGGACGGGCAAATTTAAGCCAGAAAGGATCAGGCTAATCAAATATGGCAAAACCGCAATGATGCCCAGGAAGACTGCACCAGGTAATGTAATCCGGCGCAAAACTTTCGTTAAGTATTCTTGCGTTTTTTCGCCTCGACTCACCCCAGGAATCTGCGCCCCAGAGCGTTTTAGGTTTTCGCCATAGTTTTGTTGGGAAAACAACACATCTGTATAAAAGAAGGTGAAGCCAACCACCATGATGAAGTATAAGAGCCAATAGACACCTGTTGCGCCACCAAAGTTATCTTGAGTCCATTGAGCGACAGTCCGAACCCACTGGGTTTCACTCAAGATAAAGAAACTGGCAACCACTGCAGGGAAGGTCAGCAGAGATTGAGCAAAGATCAACGGAATCATACCGGCCATATTGACCATTAAGGGCAGGGTCCCTTTCACAGGCATGGACATCCGGCTACCGACACGGCGCCCGGGGTACATTACGGGGACATTCCGCCGCCCTTGCTGAACAAAAATAATGAGGAAAATCGTGATCACCATCAACAAGGTCATGAAGATGATTAAGAAGATCCGATTTTGTTCATCACTCAACAAACTTCCAAAGTTTTGAGGAATTTGTGCAACAATCCCAGCAAAAATGATCAAAGACAAACCTTGTTGACGTAAGCCATACTCCGAAATGAGTTCCCCTAACCAAATCCCGAACATCGTTCCTGCCGTCATACTGAAGATGATTGCGACAGAGGGCAATAGATTCTCTCCAGAAAAGCCAAAATTCGTAATGACTTGACCACCGGCCAAACTAGAGAAAATATTGATTTGCCCTATCGCTTGTAAAGCCGCCATAGGAATTGCCAGGTAATAGGTCCAGCGTTCCATCCATCGGCGGCCTTCACGTTGGTCATCTTCCATACGTTGTTTCCAAGAAGGAACAATAGGAATCAACAACTGCAAGATAATCTGAGCGGTAATATAAGGATAGACACCCATTGCCATGACGGAAAAGTTTGAGACTGTTCCACCGGAAAGCATATCCAGCAAACTGACGAAAGTCCCTGTACCACTTTGACTATTAAAGATACTGGCAAACAATTGGCGGTCCACACCCGGAACAGGTATATGCGAGGCCAAACGGTAGATGATCAAGATCACCAACGTAGCCAGCAACTTACGCCGAATATCTTGGGCTTTACTGACACGAGTCAGATAGGTTGTGATACGGCTGAAGGAAGATTGTATGTTAGAGCGTTTCATGATTTACCTGAGGAAAAACATTATGTTAAAGAGGTAAAAGCTCTACCTTACCACCAGCCGATTCTACCTTTCTCCGAGCACCATCTGTAATTCGATGAACACTCACGGCCAACGGCACGGAAACTTCTCCGCGTCCGAGCAAGACAATCGGTTTTTCCGGTGCGCGCAGAAGGCGTGCTTCGTCAAGGGTTTCAGGAGAAACAACAGCATTGGCATCAAAACCATCTAACTGGTCCAGATTGACTTCGTTATATTCAACCCGATTAAGTGGGGTAAAACCACGTTGAAACGGCAGACGACGATAAAAAGGGAGGTTACCACCTTGATGATAAAGGCGTACCCCACCACCCTGGCGTGCGCCCTGGCCTTTGGTCCCGCGTCCAGCCGTTTTTCCCTGTCCAGCAGAAATACCCCGGCCAACGCGTTTGCGCTTTTGTGTAGCACCTTCATTGGGTTTAAGATCATGCAGTTTCATGCGTTTTCCTTTTCTTCTACGCGTAAGAGATGACTGATTTTTGTCAACATCCCTCGCACCGCGGGGGTATCCATATGCTCAACTGTTTGGTTCAAATTCCGTAAACCCAAAGCCCGAGCGGTGGCTTTCTGGCGTTTGGTATACCCAATTGGGCTTTTTACCAGGGTTACAGTTAATGTTTTAGGCGCGTTTGCGGTCATAGTTAGGTTTTCTCCGTTCCCAGAAGGGTAAAAGTTGATCGGCAGGTTTGCCACGGCGCGCCGCTTCTTCTTCAACCGATTTCAACTGGGTTAAGGCTTCAAATGTAGCTTTTACCACATTGAGGACATTGGCACTGCCTAAAGATTTCGTCAGGATATCGCTAATACCTGCGGCTTCCACAACTGCGCGAACCCCACCGCCAGCAATAACCCCGGTTCCCGGGGAGGCTGGTTTAAGGAGAACCTGGGCACCTCCAACTTTAGCGAGGGCCACGTGGGGAATGGTGCTTCCAAAGAGCGCCACTTTGCGCATATTTTTGCGGGCACGCTCGGAGGCTTTTCGCATCGCATCAGGAACGGCATTAGCTTTCCCAATTCCGATTCCCACAGAACCCCGATGATCGCCTGCAACAATCGTCACACGGAAAGCAAAGCGCCGTCCGCCTTTTACGACCTTAGCCACACGGGCAATTTCGATGACGCGTTCATCGGCTTCGCTTTGTTCGTAATCAATTTCTTGAAAGTCGCTCATCTTTTGCTCCATTAAAATTCGAGGCCGCCGCTACGTGCGCCATCAGCCAAAGCTTTCACACGGCCTGTATAACGGAAACCACCCCGATCAAATACAACCGTCTTGATTCCTTTATCCATGGCCCGGTGCGCAACCGCTTCCCCGATCAGTTTTGCCTGTTCGGACTTCTTCTTGCCTACCAATTGGCCTCGTAATTCTGTATCCAGCGTCGAGGCAGAGACAAGGGTAAATCCTTTTTCGTCATCAATAACTTGCGCGTAGATTTGCGAAAGGCTACGGAAGACGCTGAGGCGGGGGCGTTCGGCGGTTCCAGAAATGAATTTGCGAACGCGTTGATGTCGTCGAATGCGTGCATCTGCACGAGATTTGGTCGCCATAATTTACACCTATTTCTTACCAGATTTACCCGCTTTACGGCGGACAACTTCACTCGCATAACGAATCCCCTTCCCCTTATAAGGTTCTGGGGGACGAATTTCACGGATGTTCGCCGCAACCTGTCCAACGAGTTGTTTATCGTAACCTTTTACGGTAATCTTCACTCTGTTTTCAACCTCAAAGGAAATCCCTTCAGGAGGAACAACGGGTTTGGGTTGGGAGTAACCAACATACAAAAGTAAATTTTTGCCATCCATTTCAGCCCGATAACCAACTCCTTCAATTTGAAGGACTTTCTGATAACCAGAGCTCACGCCAGTAATCATATTATTGAGCAGAGCACGCGTCATCCCGTGCATCGCACGGTTTCGTGGTAAATCACTTTCCCGGGCAACGTGTAAAATCCCAGCATCTACCGAGATTTTCACGACCGCAGGAAAAGTGTGGGCCAATTGGCCTTTGGGGCCTTTCACTTCAACGTGAGAGCCTTCTAGTTTTACATCCACTCCCGCAGGAATGGTGACGGGTAATCGTCCAATCCGAGACATACCTTTACCTCCAAACGACTACGGGAATTACCAAACTTTACAGATAATCTCTCCACCGATCCCCAACTGACGAGCACGTTGATCGGTCATCACACCTTTCGGCGTAGAGAGAATTGCAATTCCCAGGCCAGATAACACCCACGGAATTTGTTCTGATTTGGTATAAACTCTTTTTCCAGGGCTACTAATGCGTTCCAGATTGCTAATTACCGACTTGCGGTCACGGCGTTTGCCGATGTATTTGAGACGTATCCGCAACGCTTTTTGTCCCGGACGTTCATCTTCGACCACTTGGTAGTTTTCAATATAGCCTTCGGATTTTAGAATCTTGGCAATAGCGACTTTTATTTTAGAACTAGGCATGCCTACCAATGTTTGGCCTGCCATCACCGCATTTCGAATGCGGGTTAACATATCTGCAATCGGATCATTTACGCTCATTTACACTATCCTCCACGGACTACCAGGATGATTTAACAACGCCGGGAATCTTGCCTTGCAGGGCCAGCTCACGGAAGCAAATTCTGCAAAGAGCAAAACGACGAATAAAACCACGCGGCCGACCACAAATACGGCAACGGCTCCGAACCCGGACGGCAAACTTCCGGCGAGTCTCGCGAATGACCATACTTTTCTTAGCCATAAACTATCCTTCCTTTCTGAAAGGCATCCCGATCAGTTCTAACATTTTTCGGGCATGTTCATCAGTTTTAGCGGTGGTCACAATGGTGATTTCCATGCCGCGCACTTTGTCAATTTTGTCGTATTCAATCTCCGGGAAAATCAACTGTTCCCGGATACCCAGCGTGTAATTTCCGCGACCATCAAAGGCATCTGGGGAAACCCCACGGAAATCGCGCACCCGCGGAAGGGCAATATTCATCAACCGATCCAAAAAAGACCACATTCTCTCGCCACGCAAGGTCACCATTGTGCCAATGGCACGACCTTCACGTAGTTTAAAATTCGCGATGCTTTTGCTCGCTTTCGTGATGACGGGTTTTTGTCCACTAATAGTTGTCAAATCTTGAACAGCGGCTTCAAGGGCTTTGGGGTTATCCAAAGCCTCTCCTAACCCAATATTGACAACTACTTTTTTAATTCGAGGCACCTGCATGATGTTGTCCAAAGACAAACTCTCCATCAATTCAGGCACCACTTGATTTTGATAAGTTTCTTTTAAGGCAAAACTCATGTTGTTTCTCCAGGCCGAGATCAATCAATATCCGCGCCACATTCTTTGCAAACCCGAGTGGTTTGATCGTCATCGCGGCGTAAACCAATACGAGTTGGTTTACTACACTTCGGACAGACCAGCATCACGTTCGAAATTTGGATAGGGGCTTCATATTCGACAATGCCAGGGTTGACCGTCCGGCCTTGGGTCTGGACCTGGCGTTGGTGTTTTTTACGAATATTGACACCCTGAACAACCACTTGTCCATCCTTCGGCAAGACTTTAATGACTTCGCCACGAGTTACGTCGCCACGTTTGCCTCTGTCTTTACCACTGATCACTTGAACCTGATCGCCTTTTCGAATTTTAATTTTCACAGTCTAACTCCTACACGACTCGCTTAAAGAACTTCTGGCGCAAGCGATACAATTTTCATGTATCCCTTTTCGCGTAATTCACGAGCCACTGGGCCAAAAATGCGTGTACCTTTCGGATTTTGACCATCCGTGTCCAAAATAACCGCCGCGTTATCATCAAAACGGATATAGGAACCGTCTTCACGACGCCATTCTTTGGCGGCACGCACGACAACTGCACGAACCACTTCACTCTTTTTGATAGCACCATGCGGACTAGCAGATTTCACCGAAGCGACAACCACATCTCCCACATGACCAACCCGACGCACAGAGCCACCCATGATATGAATGACACTTAATTCCCGCGCACCCGTGTTATCAGCAACCTTTAGGCGAGTCAATTCTTGAATCATATGCTTACTCCACTCTCTCTGAGCCTTCGGAATGGCGTAACACCATTTCTACCGTCCAGCGTTTTTGGCGGGAAAGCGGTCGGCTTTCCACCACGCGAACCTCATCACCGATTCGGCAATTATTCGTTTCATCGTGGGCCATAATCCGCTTTTTGCTATGTACAACTTTTTTGTACAATGGATGACGATAGGTGCGGGTAATCTCAACCACTACCGTCTTGTCCATTTTATCGCTGGTGACAACACCAATAAGACGACGACGATCATTCATAATCAAACCTTCCGCTTTAGTTGGAGACTTCGTCTCGGTCACGTTCTGCAAGAAGCGTCACCAGACGAGCAATGTTCCGGCGCGTCACGCGAATCCGGTTGAAATCGGTTAATTCGCCCGTAGCTGTTTGAAAGCGGAGTTTCATTAATTCCTCACGGACATTATCCAATTCCGTATGGATTTCATCAGTCGACATCTTTCGAATCTCTGAAGCTTTCATAACGTCTCTCCTGATAAATCGCGGGCCGCAATAATTTTTGTTTTGATTGGCAACTTGTAAGAAGCCAGATTTAAAGCTTCTTTTGACATATCCAACGGCAAACCACCAACTTCAAACAACACACGGCCCGGTTTAATCACAGCCACCCAATATTCCACGTTCCCTTTACCTTTCCCCATCCGGGTTTCGGCGGGTTTTTTGGTAAAAGGTTTGTCGGGGAATACACGAATCCAGACTTTTCCACGCCGACGCAGGGCACGGACGAGAGCACGGCGCGCCGCCTCAATCTGCCGAGATGAAATCCACCCCGGTTCAAGGGCTTGCAGACCATACTCTCCAAAATGAACCTCAGCCCCGCGCGTCGCCATTCCTTTCATACGACCGCGCATTTGCTTGCGGTATTTAACACGTTTTGGCATTAACATCGTTACACCTCTTGCTGACCATTCGCAAGCGCTATTCGCTTACGTAAACGCCTTCGGTAGCTTCAATTTTTTCTTCGCGTTCTTCCAACACATCCCCTTTATAGATCCAGACCTTGACGCCAATGGAGCTGTAGGCTGTGTGGGCTTCCGTTAAAGCATAATCAATATCAGCACGCAAAGTATGGAGCGGCACGCGCCCTTCGCGAAGCCACATACGACGAGCCATTTCGGCCCCCCCCAACCGTCCGGCTACTTCAATTTTGATCCCCTTCGCGCCCTGGCGAATAGCTTGCTGAATAGCCCGTTTCATCGCGCGGCGATAACCAACCCGACGTTCCAACTGGCCCGCAATATTCTCTGCGACCAAAAAGGCATCCATATCCGGGTACTTGATTTCTTTAATATCCAGGTCAATCTTTTTGCCAACCAGAGTTTCTAAATCTTTCCGCATTTTTTTGATATTATCGCCTTTGCGTCCAATTAAGATACCAGGTTTCGCGCTATGCACACAAATTTTGGCTTTACCAGGAAACCGTTCAATGTCAATGCGAGAAACACCTGCCCGATCCGAATGTTGCCGGACCAGTTTACGGATTTCAAAATCCTGGTGAAGCATATCGACATATTCTTTGTTCTCCGCATACCAACGACCTTCCCAGGTTTTGTTGATCTTCAGGCGAAAACCGACTGGGTTTACTTTACGACCCATATTAACTCCTGTTTCGATAATCCGTTCACGAACTAATCTTGATATTCTCGCAAAACAACGGTGATATGAGAGGAACGGCGCAATAAAGGTTTAAAGCGCCCGCGGCCACCAAATCGTCGCCATTTACGAGTAGGACCTTCGTCCGCAAAAATGCGGTAAACGTACAAATCATCACGGCTAATGCCATAATTCTCTTCTGCATTGGCCATGGCTGATGCAACAAGTTTATAAACCGGTCGAGCGGCGCCATTAGGCACAAAACGCAGAACTTCTAAGGCTTCCTGCACATCTTTGCCGCGGACTAGATCAACGACCAGCCGCATTTTCTGAGCAGATATTGGGAGATTGCGAGCAAAAGCTCGGATTTCGTCAGCCATGGAGCCCTCCTACTTACCTTTCTTTTCGACCACATGCCCACGAAATGTGCGGGTAGGGGCGAATTCGCCTAAGCGGTGGCCAACCATATTTTCGGTAATATAGATCGGTACATGCCGACGGCCATCATGGATTGCTAGCGTATGACCAACCATTTGCGGGAAAATCACACTTGCCCGACTCCAAGTCCGAATGACTTTTTTGTCACCACGTTGGTTCATCACTTCAATTTTCTTCAGTAGTTTAGGCTCTATAAAAGGGCCTTTTTTCAATGAGCGTCCCATATTTGTTACTCCAATTAGCCGCGTTTATTCGCTCGGCGACGCACAATATACTTGTTCGTCTTTTTGTTACGACGGGTTTTCGCACCCAGGGTCGGTTTACCCCAAGGGCTTTTAGGGCCAGCCATCCCAATGGGTGAACGACCTTCACCACCACCATGAGGGTGATCGCGAGGCGACATGGCCGTACCACGAACGGTTGGGCGAATACCCAAATAGCGTTTACGCCCAGCTTTACCTAATTTGATGTTACCGTTATCCACATTACCAACCTGGCCAATGGTTGCATAGCAGGTTTGGCGGATCAAACGTACCTCGCCGGAAGGAAGCCGGATTTGGGCATAGTCACCTTCTTTCGCCATCAATTGGGCCGCTGAACCAGCCGAACGTACTAACTGTCCACCTCGCCCTTCATGAAGTTCGATATTGTGGATCAACGTACCCACCGGAATATTCGCAATAGGCAAACAATTTCCAGGAAGAATATCGGCCTGGGCACTGGTAATCACGGTATCGCCAACTTTAAGTCCTAATGGGGCCAGGATATAACGTTTCTCACCGTCCGTGTAATAGAGGAGGGCAAGTCGAGCGGTGCGATTTGGGTCGTATTCGATATCGGCCACACGAGCGGGAACGTTATATTTGTTCCGTTTAAAGTCAACCAACCGAATTTTTCGGCGATGTCCGCCACCACGATGGCGGACGGTAATTCGCCCGTACATGTTACGCCCCGCATGACGCAGGCGTTTCACGACCAAGGAACGTTCAGGACGGGTCTTTGTGATTTCATCAAAGGTGGAAACCGTCATGCCACGTCGGCTGGGGGTTGTAGGTTTATAAGTCTTAACTGCCATTACTTCACACCTTCAAAGATATCAATTGTATCGTCGGGGGCCAGCGTTACAATTGCCTTTTTATAACCTTTGTTGCGAATGAGCACACGGCGACTTCGGGCACGACGAGTGCGTTTAGGCGTCACATTGATGACATTCACCTTAAGCACTTCAACATCAAACAGAGTTTCCACGGCATCCCGGATCATCGCTTTGGTTGCGTTTTCGGCCACTTCAAATACATACTGATGCAACATCCCATTCAGGTAGTTGGATTTTTCCGTCACAATTGGGCGACGAAGAACATCATACATTGTGATCATCGTGGTCATTGTTTACTCCTGACCCAAATACGCTTGAATGACATCCAGAGATTCAACTGGAATGACCACTTTGTCATAGCCCAGCAAATCTCTGATGTTCAAGTAATTGGCATGTAAAGGTTTCGCACTCGCAATATTCGAAGCCGATTTTGCAACAGCAACGAATTCAGGAGTTTTTTCAGGAATTAGCACTAAGGCAGTGGCCTCGCCTACCCATCGTTTGAGAGCATCGGCAATGGTACGCGTTTTAGGCATTTCCATCGAAAGCCCTTCAACCACCACAATGGCTTCATGGGCCGCCTTTACCGAAAGGGCAGAACGAAGGGCCGCACGGCGCATCTTCTGGGGCATTTTCAAAGAATAATCGCGTGGTTGGGGCGTGTGCACTCGCCCACCGCCAACCCATTGCGCGGCTCGATTGGAACCTTGGCGGGCACGCCCCGTGCCTTTTTGACGCCAGGGTTTTCGTCCGCCGCCACTGACTTCGTGACGGGTTTTCGTCTTATGCGTCCCCAAGCGAGCATTCGCCATTTGGCGAACATAGGCCTGGTGCATCAAATCTACTTTAATTGGCGCCGCAAAGATTTGCTCTGGTAAAGCTACTGTGCGAATCTGCTCGCCTTGCATATTTAGAACTGCAATATCCATGATCACTTTCTCCAGATTATTGTTTGCGGGCGGCTTTGATCTCTAGCAAACCACCCTTGGCACCTGGAACAGCACCTAAAACACCGAGTAGGTTACGTTCCTGATCAACGAGAACAACTTTTAAGTTCTGAACCGTTACGCGTTCACTACCCATATGACCCGGGCTACGTTTATTTTTCCAAACACGACCGGGGGTTGTGCCCGAACCAGCGGAACCGGGTGCCCGTTGACGATCGGATTGACCGTGCGTAATTGGGCCACCGCGAAATCCATGTCGCTTCATTGCCCCGGCAAACCCCTTCCCTTTGCTCGTACCGGTGATGTCAACATGCTCACCAAGGCCAAAGGTCTCAACCGTCACTTTATCACCCTCTGCCAATTCAACTTGTTTGGCTCGAAATTCACGAAGGTGACGTAAGGCTGGCAGATTATTGCGTTTTAAATGTCCAAGTTCGCCACCAGTCATCTGTTTGGAGCCGACTTCTTCAAAACCTAATTGAACAGCCGAATATCCATCCGTGGCCGGTTTGCGAACCTGGGTAACGTAACATGGCCCAGCTTCGATGAGGGTGACGGGTAAAGACGCACCTTTTTCATCGAAAATCTGGGTCATGCCGATTTTCTTGCCAATAAGCCCTTTTAACATCATTTTTCTCCTTAGCGAATGATCGCTCGCGGCTCTTACCGCTAATAAGATAGGACTGTCAACCTGGGCTAGGTTGCATCATCCCGCAAGCAACGCAGTCAGACAAACTTCCGTGAGAAAAATTTATTCTCGCGATAAGTTTGCTCTTGCGTTGCGCTTGCTACTATTTTAGAGAACTAAAACAAATCAAATAAGATACCAGAAACAAATGCCTAAATCTTAATTTCAATGTCAACGCCCGCAGGCAAATTCAACCGCATGAGCATGTCAATAGTTTTTGAGTCAGGATCAAGCACATCGATTAATCGATTGTGTGTTCTGATTTCAAAGTGCTCATGTGAGTCTTTATCAATAAATGTTGAACGGCGAACCGTAAATCGCTCGATGCGGGTAGGAAGGGGCACAGGACCAACCACACGGGCACCTGTACGTTCGGCAGTGTCAACAATCCGTTTGGCAGATTGATCCAAAACCCGATGATCGTAAGCTTTGAGGCGAATGCGAATTTTTTGCTTAGCCATAATATACCTAATCCAGGATCTTGGTAATCACACCGGCCCCAACGGTCAAGCCACCTTCCCGGATAGCGAATTTCGACCCCACTTCCAACGATCAATTCCACCGCCAGGTTCACATTGTCCCCTGGCATCACCATCTCCACCCCTTCCGGCAACGTGATCAACCCGGTCACATCCATCGTCCGAATGTAGAACTGCGGCCGATACCCGGTGAAGAACGCCTTGTGGCGTCCGCCCTCGTCCTTCCGCAACACGTACACTTCGCTCATGAACTTCCGGTGCGGCGTGATGCTGTTGGTCTTCGCCACCACCATCCCGCGCTCCACCTGCTCCCGGTCGATCCCCCGCAACAACAACCCCAGGTTATCCCCGGCTTGCCCTTGCGGTAACAACTTGTGGAACATTTCCACACCCGTCACCGTGCTCGTCATTTTCTTGTCGCGCAACCCGACGATGTCCACCGGTTCCCCCACTTTCACAATCCCGCGGTCCACCCGGCCCGTCACCACCGTCCCCCGGCCTTTGATGCTGAACACATCTTCCACCGGCATCATGAACGGTTTTTCAATTTCGCGCACCGGTTCGGGAATGTATTCATCCACCACCCGCAGTAACTCGCGGATGCACGCATATTCCGGCGCATTCAGGTCCGTGTTCGTGCTTTCCAACGCCGCCAGCGCACTCCCCCGCACAATCGGGGTCTCGTCGCCAGGGAAGTTGTACTCGCTCAACAACTCGCGCAGTTCCAGTTCCACCAGTTCCAACAACTCAGGGTCGTCCATCTGGTCCACTTTGTTCAAAAAGATCACGATGCTCGGCACTTCCACCTGGCGGGCCAACAACACATGTTCCCGCGTTTGGGGCATGGGCCCTTCCGGGGCCGCCACCACCAGAATCGCGCCGTCCACCTGCGCCGCGCCCGTGATCATGTTTTTGATGTAGTCGCGGTGCCCCGGCATGTCCACATGGGCATAGTGCCGGTGATCCGTTTCGTATTCCACATGGGCAATGTTGATCGTAATCCCGCGCTCGCGTTCTTCCGGCGCGTTATCAATTTCATCAAATTTCTTGACGTAGTTCCCGAACCCCATCAGCGACGACACCTTGGTGATTGCCGCGGTTAGCGTCGTTTTCCCATGATCGATGTGTCCCATCGTCCCTACGTTCAGGTGCGGTTTGGTCCGCTCAAAGGTGCTCTTGGCCATGTTTTTGTGCTC
>JABWBV010000712.1 GCA_013359445.1 Anaerolineales bacterium
GCGCTGACGACGAACAAGGCACCTGCACCTTCCCAAACGGCAATTCGTGCGACGTGTGGGACTACTACAACAGCAAGTGCGAAAAGTAATCAACCTCCTTCAAACACAAAAACGGCCTCCAATAGAGGCCGTTTTTGCATCTAAGGCCCACCACTCCCTTTCGGGTATACTTTTTGCATGGCACTTGTCCTCACCCCTTCCCAACTCACCTCCCTAAAACCCCATTTCCTCCCCGACCGGCCCGGCCCGCTGATCGGCTTGCACGTCATCCACACTGGACACGGGCACGCTTGGGCCGACCGATGGCCTGATCCCCGCGTGATCATCACCGAAACCGCAGGCAATTACTCGATGTCCGGTGATCCCAACGCCCTCCCGCCCGACGATTTGCGCCCGCTGATCTCCGGCTTTATCGAGGCCCCAGACGCCTTTGTCCCCCTTCTGCGGGCGGCGTTCCCCGATCTGATCCGCTGGCCACGCGTGATCTATTCCCTGCCCGGCGCACCGCACTTCACGACCCCGGACGGGTACACCCTCCGGCGTTTGGGGGCGGAAGACGCAGGGCATCTGGCAAATTTGAGCGAGGAGGTCAACTGGATTTACAAAACCTGGTATGGGGCGGAGAACATGGCGGCCAGCGACCACGCGTGGGGCGCGTTCGCGGACGGGCAACTGGTGTCCGTTGCGAATTCGTTTTTCGTCGGGGAGCGGTACGAAGATTTGGGGGTGGTTACCGAACCGGGGTTCCGCGGACGGGGGTTGAGCGTCGCGTGCGCGGGGGCGTTGTGTGCGGACATCATCGCGCGCGGGCGGATGCCCAGTTGGGGTACGTCTACGGACAACCTCGCCAGTATGCGCGTGGCGGAGAAGGTGGGTTTTGTGTTGGAGCGGTGGGATGTGTTGTACGTGGCAAACCTACAGATTCCCGAACCGTCCTTGTCATAAGCCCCCTCAGTTTGCGTTTTTCAGGACATGAACAAAAAACGGCTGGTGTTGGTTGGTTTGTTGGTTTGTTTCGTCTTGCTTGCCACCCTCAATTTTTTAGGCGCGTATCCCCCCTGCGCGGATGAATACCCGGACTGGCAAACTTCCCCCTACGTTTTACCGTACCCGGTCGGGGAAAGTTACCCGCTCTATCAGGGTAACTGCACCCTGGGCGGGCATCACGGCGTGTACCGGTACAGCTATGATTTTCTGATGCCGATTGGGGCGGTGGTTACGGCGGCGCGGGGCGGGATCGTGTTCGAGGTGCGAACGGGGAGCGTAGACGGGGGCGGTTCGGATAATCTCGTTAAGATTCAGCACGACGACGGGACGATTGCCGCATACTCACACATCCACGATGCGATGGTCGCGGTGGGCGAGGGGATCGAGGCGGGCGATCCGATTGCCTGGAGCGGGAATACGGGCCAAACCGGGGGCACGCCCCATCTGCATTTTCAGGTTTCGACGTGTTCCGAGCCTGTGAACTGCGGAACGTTGCCGGTCACGTTTCGAAATGTGGGGGAGGAAAGGTTGGTGGAGGGGGAGGTGTACGAGGCCTATCCTTTTGAACAGCCCTAAAAGCACTTGCGAAACATCTCAAATTGAGATACAATCTTCAGGTGCACATTATCTCACGAAAGGCATTACAACTATTTTGGCAACGCTATCCTGACAGTGAGACACCTCTCCTGCGGTGGTTCAGAATTATTGCACAAAACCACTTCAGAAATTTTGATGAGGTGCGTGCTACGTTTCCTTCGGCTGATATGGTTGGAGACTTGATCGTTTTCAATATTGGCGGAAACAAATACCGTTTGGTTACATCCGTCCATTTCAACCGGGACAAAGTGTATATCCGTCATGTCCTTACGCATCAGGAGTATGACAAGGAGAATTGGAAAAAATGAATCTGGTTGCAGATGAAATCCAAACCCACTGGGTCGTTATTCAACCCTTTCTTTCCATTCGAAATGAGGAAGAATACGACGCGGCCATTGAACGACTGCACGAACTCCTTGATGAAGTCGGAACGGATGAAACCCATCCCCTTTATGAATTATTTGACACGCTCGGCACGATGATTCGGGTCTATGAAGAACAACACTTCCCGTTTCCCGATGTCACTGGAACAGACGCCCTGCGATACTTGATGGAAGAACATCACTTAAAACAAGCCGATTTGCCTGAGCTTGGGTCTCAAGGGGTGGTTTCTGAAATTTTGAATGGCAAACGCGAACTCAATGTACGGCAGATTCAGGCGGTGGCAGAGCGGTTTCAAGTCTCTCCGGCGGTGTTTTTCGGATAAAGCCAATCGTGGCCTTTTTCCCATCTACACCTGAAATTTGCACCGGCTTGAATAGCGTTTAGTGGTGGCAAGAGAAAAATTTTCAACCGATCAACAACCGTCTCCAATTCCAGCGTTGCATCCGCCGAAATTCTTTTGAGAAACGCCTTCCAGTGAACGATATTGGGCTGAATATATTGCGGCGTCAATCCATCCGGCACCCCGTCGGGGAGGAGGGTTTGGCGAGTTTCAAAAGTGGTGGATAAGGCAAGCGTCAATATTTCCCCCTCAAAATCAAACGAATTAGACAACGTGTAAAGATCATAGTAATCTTTCAATCGGCTGTTCACCAATCCCAACGAGATCAGCGCTTCAAACTTTTCGGCTACCACGGTTTCGGGCGCATAACATCGGAGCACGGGCTGGGGCATCTCCAACCAGGTTGGAAATTCCATGCGGACGGCTTTGGGTTCGATCCTATCGGAAAAGCCAATATCAATTTGCATCGGCAAAATCGCTGTGCCCAAGGTGGCTTGAAAATAGACCCGCATCCCATGATATTCATCTTCCCCGCGAATGACTTCGCTCCGAACACTGGCCGGATCAAATGCCATTCCATCCGGCTCAACAGAGATCGTGCAAATTTCCCGAAATACCGCATCCATAGGGCAATCGCATGTAGTTATGTGGCAGACAAGACTTTCAGGAGATAATCTTCATTCCAGCCTGCTTGTAACCGCTTGGCTTTGATGCCGCCCTTGG
>JABWBV010000713.1 GCA_013359445.1 Anaerolineales bacterium
CCCATGGCCGTCATCACCAGATAGACGTAGGGGAGGGAGAACACCAGCAATAAGCCGCCCAAAAAGACCAGGTTGAAAAGACAAAACAGGATCAGGTGGGCGGAAATGCCTAAAAGGTAATCCTGGGGTTTGGCGTTCTCAAATTTCTGTTGGTGGCGTGTGATGCAGTGTTTGCACTGATACCCATGTTCGACCCAGACGGCGGTCTTGGGGTTGAGCGGGGTGTCGCATTTTTTACAACGGAGGACGTTTTCCTCCCCGGTGGGGGGCATGTCCTGGGGTGGGAAAGAGGGGTTCATGTTTTGCTCCTTGACGATTTAGCCAAACAATAATTCAATAAGCAGGTCAAATAGACCTTCCATAAATTCCAAAATACCGATCAAAATCTCTTCCATAGGGCCTCCGAACTTCTAAAAAGCAAACTTGTTGGATGTCCCTATTAAAAGGCGTCCTTGAGCCTAATTTTTGGAAGGATTGGCGGCAGGCGCGCCAAAAAACTTTCCAAAAAATTGGAAAACTCCCATGCTACAATCATTCGGATATGAACCTTTCTGAGGATACTGACATGACATCTACCCCTCCCCTTGCCCAGTTCAAAGCCGGCGGCACACTGGACCCGCGCCATGACCTTTACATCGAACGGCAGGCCGATGCCGATTTATTGGAGAGCTGTTTGAAAGGGGAGTTTGCCTACGTGTTGACCACCCGCCAGGTGGGGAAATCCAGCCTGATGATGCGCACGGTGGACCGCCTGACCCACCAACACCAGATGCGTACGGTGGTGATTGACCTCAATACGATTGGCACGAAGGATATTACGGCGGATGAATGGTATTTTTCCCTCCTGGAACTCATCGAATCCGAACTCCATCTGGACACCGAAGCCGGTCCCTGGTGGCGCGCCCATGCCGAACTGAGCAACGTCCGACGGTTTCAGTTGTTCCTACAAGAAATCGTCCTGAAAGAAGTGACCGAACCCATCGTGATCTTCATTGATGAAATCGAAGGGACGATGAAACTGAACTTTGCTGACGACTTCTTTGCCGCCATCCGCTCTATCTACAACGCTCGCACCCATTACCCTGAATTCAACCGGCTCTCGTTCGTGTTGATTGGCTCCGCTACACCTAACGAGTTGATTCGCGACCCCGAACGCACGCCATTCAATATCGGACGCCGGGTGGAACTTTTGGATTTTCGTGATGTGGAAGAGACTCACGCGTTAACCGCCGGGTTCAACACTTCGCCGGAACGGGCTAAGAAAATCCTGGGTTGGGTGTTTGCGTGGACGAAGGGGCATCCGTATCTAACGCAACGGTTGTGTGGCGAAATCATAAAGCAGGAGACACTGCCTTCATCCAAGAGGGAAGTGGATGCTTCGGTGCGTCACCTGTTCCTGGCCCCCGAAAGCGATGACAGCAACTTGAGGTTTGTTGAGCAAACCCTCGAAAACCGGCCTGAAGAAAAAGAGCGGGATGCAGTATTAAATACGTATGGGGAAGTGCGCTTAGGAATTCCGATTCAAGATGATGTGAAGTCATCCATTCTCGCCCACCTGAAGCTCGCAGGAGTAGTTCGGAATGAAAACCGACTGCTGAAGGTGCGAAATCCTATTTATCACAAAGTTTTCAACCTGCACTGGGTGTTCCGCCATTATTCTTTATTGAAATGGTGGAGAGATGCACCCGGACTTGTAAAAGTAACAACGCGGATTGTAGCAAGTTTAGGGGCCATTTTATTTGTTGGCTTATTCGTAATTTTGAACCAAATCCGAACTTCAAGAGACTATCGCTCGGCTACGTATGCTTACGAAAGCCAACAGCTTCTTCTTAGAGGAGGAGCCTCATCTCCTCAGCTTGGTTTACTACTGGCTACCCAAGCGTTAAAAACAATACCCCAAAAATCTCCGGGTTACTCGATTGTAGAACAAGCTTTTTACGAAAACCTTCAATTAGTGGATGGTCGGGCATTAGTCAGCCATAAAGCTGATGTAGTAACGCTGAAATTCAGCCCTAATGGAAATTGGCTAGCTACTGGAGGTTGGGATGGTACCCGGTTATGGGATATGAGCAATCTTGATAAGGCCCCTATCATCTTACAGCCTTCAGGTGAATATGTTTTTGTCTTGGCATTCAGTTCCGATGGGAATTGGTTGGCTAGTGGAGGTTGGGACGGTAAAATTCGATTGTGGGATATGAAAGACCCAACCCAAGAGCCACTCTTATGGCAAGGGCATGAAGGGCATGTGCAAACCCTGGTGTTCAGCCCTGATGGGAAATGGTTGGCGAGTAGTGATCGTCAGCGAGCAATCGACGACAACCTAGAGCTGCTGGACATAGGGCTCGGAGGAGCTACTGTGCGGCTTTGGGATATAAACAATCCTACACATGATCCCTTAATTCTACGCGCACATGAAGGAGATATCACCACATTAGCGTTCAGTCCCGATAGCAAGTGGCTAGCGACAGGTAGCGAGGATCAAACTGTGCGGTTGTGGGATATAAGCGATCCTGCTCATGAATCGTTCGTTTTGGGCATACATGAAGATAGCGTTGTTACTGTTGCTTTTGATCCTGAAGGAAAATGGCTCGCTACTGGTAGTGCAAATTTCGAAGTATGGTTGTGGGATATGCAGAATCGCAATAGCGCTCCAATCATACTTCAAGATCACAAAGAGATGCATATCACATCTATTTATGAGGAAACCACTTTGGTATTTAGTCCAAATGGAAAATGGTTTGCCAGCCGAGATCAAAATGACATAGTACATCTTTGGGATTTAGATAATCCTAAGCAAGGATCGGTTGCAATCCTTGATCATGAGGGGGAAGCCGTTTCTACTTTGGCATTCAGCCCAGATAGTCAATGGCTAGCTACAGGCACCACATACTATATTGTTCGTCTGTGGGATGTGAGCCACCCCAACCAAAATCCCGTCAAGTTGCGCGGACATGAAGGTGGAGTTGACACGTTGATGTTTAGCCCAGATGGAAACCGGCTGGCTAGTGGAGGCGCGGATGAA
>JABWBV010000088.1 GCA_013359445.1 Anaerolineales bacterium
GGGGGATGTACATCCCCCACCCATCCTTTTTTCGGGGAACTCTCTGTGTTTGAACATACGAGGTTATTGTGACTATCGAAAATTACATCCACTCCCACCTCGACGATTCCATCGCCGAATTAATCCGTTACTGCGCTATTCCCACCATCACAGCCAAAAAACAGGCCCAACCCGAAGGCGCGGAATTTGTTGCCGAATTGCTCCGGGCACGCGGTTTCCACGTCGAAATTATCCCCTCCGGCGGCGCGCCCGTTGTCTTTGCCGAACGCAAAGGTAAGCTGGACAAAACCCTCCTCTTTTATAACCACTACGATGTCCAGCCCGAAGAACCGCTCGAACTCTGGGATTCCCCCCCGTTCGAGGCCACCCTGCGCGATGGGCATCTGTACGCCCGCGGGGTCAGCGACGACAAAGGCCACTTGACCCATCGCCTGCTCGCCATTGACGCGATCCTCGCCCGCGATGGCGAACTGCCTTGCACCATCAAATTCCTGGTTGAAGGCGAAGAAGAAGTCGGCAGTACCCATATCGAACCTGTTCTGCGCGACCACGCCCAAAAGTTCGCCGCCGACGCGTGTATTTGGGAGTTTGGCGGGATTAACCACCTCGAACAGCCGTCCCAATCGTTGGGGATGCGCGGGTTGGCATATTTTGAACTGAGCGTGGAACTACTTTCGGTGGACGTGCATTCCGGCCTGGGCGGTTCCATTTTCCCGAACGCGGCGTGGCGGCTCGTATGGGCGTTGAATACGCTCAAAGGCCCCGATGGACAAATCCGTCTGTCAGGGTTCTACGACAAGGTTAAACCCTACTCCGAACGGGATCGGGAATTGTTCGCCGCCCTGCCCCCCGTGGTGGACGAGTTAAAATCCCGGTTCGGTGTCAAAGAATTCTTGCGGGGGATGACGGACGAATTGGAAATCCAACTGGCCGCGGTGTTTGAACCGACCTGTACGATTTGCGGCCTCACGTCCGGCTATCAAGGCCCCGGCTCGAAAACGGTCCTGCCCGCCAAAGCCTCCGCGAAAGTGGATTTCCGGCTGGTTCCCGATCAGGACCCCGCGGAAGTCGCGAAACAACTCCGCGCGCATCTCGACGCCGAAGGTTTTTCGGATGTCCAGATCACGCAGTTGGGGGGCATCAAACCCGCCCGCACCGACCCCGATGACCCGTTCGTGAAACTGGTCGTGGATGCCGCCGCGCAGGTGTACGATCAACCGATGGAAATCGTCCCGATGATCGGCGGCTCCGGCCCGAATCACGCGTTCATCCACTACCTGAACGTGCCCATTGCCACGTCCGGCATCGGCCACCCCGGCTCGAACGCCCACGCCCCGAACGAAAACATCCGCCTGGACTTGTACGAACTCGGCGCGCGTCACGCCGCCAAAATTATCGAAATGTTTGGGACGGAGTAGTCCACAGAAGGTACAGAAAAAACAGAGGAACACAGAAGAGTTTTTAAAATCCTCTCTGTGTCCCTCTGTTGCCTCTGTGTTTTCTGTGTACAAGCTTTCTTACTGGAACCCGCTATGAAAACTCGCCTCGTCAAAGACTGGATGACGGAAAATGTGATCACCATTACCCCCGATGTGTCCGTGCAGGAGGCCCATCAATTGATGCGGGAAAAGAGCGTGCGCCGGTTGCCCGTGGTCAAAAAAGGGAAACTGGTGGGCCTGCTCTCCCTGGGTGATGTGCGCGAAGCCACCCACGATGAGGAGCATCTGAAAGTTCGCGAGGTGATGGCGCAGAATGTTGTCGCGGTCAGTGCAAGGGACACCATCAAAACCGCGGCAATGTTGATGTACACGAACAAGATCGGGGCGTTGCCGGTGATTGACAACCACGATCAACTGGTGGGCATTATCACCGAGTCAGATATTTTCAAAGTGTTGATTATGTGGTTTAGCGAGGAAGAAAAACAGTAAAAATTTCCGCGACTTCAAGTTTGCCGCGGAAAATTAACAGGTGCGAGAATGAGTGAATCTAGGGGGCTAGTAATTCAACCACTGCCCGGCCATTTGCGCTAAATTCTGCAATGGCCCCACTCGGAACGTACATTGGGGGAGGGACTCCACGAACAGCTTGCCATACGTCTTCGTCAACACCCGCTTATCAAAAATCGCCACCACACCCCGGTCATGTTTCGTGCGAATCAGACGGCCAAACCCCTGCCGGAACCGGAGAATCGCTTCGGGGAGCGTGTATTCCTGAAAAGCGTTCTCAAACGTCTCCGAACGGGCGGCGATGATCGGGTCGCTGGGCACGTCAAAGGGGAGTTTGACAATCGCCAGCACGGATAACGCCTCGCCCGCAATGTCCACGCCCTCCCAAAAGGACCGTGTCCCCAACAAAACCGCCTGCTCCGTCGAACGGAAATTCTCCAGCAACGCCGTCGCGGAGGCTCCGGTGCCTTGCTCGTACACGACAATCCCCTGCTCGGCCAGCGGCCCGGTGATGGCCTGCGCCGTCCGTTTGAGTTGGTCGTAGGAGGTGAACAAGGCCAGTGCCCGGCCCCCGGTCGCTTTGCATAACTGGATCAGGCCCTGTTCTACGGCGCGTTGGTGGCCCCACCGGTCGGTTGGTTCGGGGATGTTGTTGGGCACGTAGAGCAGGGTGGAGCTTTCGTAATCGAATGGTGACCCCACCTGTATGGTATCGGCATCCTGTCCGAACAGCCGTCCCTGAATGTATTTGAACTCTCCGTGCGTGGTGAGGGTGGCAGAGGTCAAAATCACGGACGATTTGGCGTGCCAGACGTGTTCTTGCATTAGCGGGCCAATGTGCAGAGGCGCGGCGTTCAACGACAAGCGGCGGCCATCGGATTGGGTTTCGGCCCAGTACACCTGGTTGGCATCGGGTTTGAAGACCAACCCATCCATTTGCAGGTCAATCTCGCTCAAGCGGCGGTAGAGGTTGCTCAAATCCCCATAGGCGTCCTCTGTCCCGTCAATTCCGGCCTCCAGTAATTCAACCATCCCTTTGGCAATTTGTTCGAGAAACCCGCGCAAGGATTTCAGACTGGCTTGCGCTTCATCCCAAATCGTTTCGACTTCGACCCACGCCGTTTGGGTGCGGGTGGCGGGCAGAATCCGAACCTGTTGGGAATATGGCCCCACTTCCTGCCCCCCACGGATCGAGGCAAGGAAATTGTCCACTTCGACAAAAAAGTTTCGGCTGGCATTTTGGAAATAAATGGCGGAAGTGGTGGCTTGTTCGGCGAGGGCGTTCATGCCCGCATATTGACCGGGGTCCACCACATCTTGCAGGGTGGTCAACAACCGTCCGAGAATCCCCCCATTTGTGCTTCCTAACTCCCGCATGGTGCGTTCGACCTCGTTTTGGGAGATGCGAAAGCTCAGCGCGTTGGTCACTGCCGATTCCATGTGATGGGCCTCATCCACGATCAAATACTGATAATCGGGCAGGACGCGGTTCCCAGTGGCTACGTCGGCGAGGAGCAGGGCGTGGTTGACGATGATGATGTGGGCGTTTTGGGCGGCCTGCCGGGCACGGTAAAACGGGCAGGTGCCCCCCGCGCGGCGTTGGCAGGTGTCGTTCGTGCAGGCATCGTCGGCGGCGGAGATGCGTTCCCAGACCATCCGCTCCCCCGCGTGGAGGTTGATCTCCTGGCGGTCGCCCTGACCTCCTTCGTGGAGCCAGATCATCATTTTTGCCAGCAGGCGCATTTCATCGGCAGATTCCGCGCCCTGGCGGCGCATGGTATCGAACCGGCGCGGGCAGAGGTAGTTTGACCGGCCTTTTAGCACCGCCGCGCGCAGGGGCACATTGAGGGCCTGGATAATGTCGGGGATGTCTTTGCTGACCAGTTGGTCTTGCAGGTTGATGGTGTTGGTGGAGACAACGACGCGGGTGTTGTTTTGTAAGGCCCAAAGCGAGGCGGGCACAAGGTACGCGACCGATTTTCCGGTTCCGGTCCCGGCTTCCACCATCAAATGCCGTTGTTCCGACAAGGCCCACACGACGTTTCGGAGCATTTCGACTTGTTCGGCGCGGTGTTCAAAATAGGGGAAATGGCGGGAAAATTCGCCACCATATTCGAGGATGGCGGCAACCATGTCGGGATCGAGTGGGGTGAAGGGTTCGGGATCGGGCACGAGGGGGGCGGGACGCTGTTCCGGGCGGGGGGCGCGTCCGCTTCCACTTTTCCCGCCGAACAGGGGGCCGTAATCGTTCCCGTCCGCGACGTGACGTGCCCCGGTCATTTCGCGGGACCGTTCGCGCATCACCTGCCGGAAGATGACATCGCCACCCCAATCGAGGTGATCGCCCAGGCGGGTGATTTCGGCGAGCAAGTTGAGGGGGAGGGCGCGGATTTTTTCGAGGAGTTGGACAAAAATCTGGTGGGTGACGCGGGCATCGTCGAGGGCGCGGTGGGTGGCAGGGAGGGGGATGCCCAATTGCTGGCCGAGGGAACCGAGATTGTAGCGGCTGGCGGTGGGGAGTAGCACCGCGGCAAGGGCGTAGGTGTCCATCGTTTCGTTGAGGCCCAACAGGCCGCGTTGTTGCATAAAGCCCATGTCGAACCCGACGTTGTGCCCTACGACCGGGGCATCGCCTACGAACGCTTCCAGATCATCGCGCACTTCTTGCAAAAGGGGGGAGCGGCGCACCATTTCGTTGCTGATGCCGGTCAGTTGGGTGATTTCTGGGGGGATGGTGCGGCGGGGGTTGATGAGGGTGTGGAATTCGTCTTCCACGCGGCGGCCATTAAACCGTACCGCGCCAACTTCAATGATGGCGTCGCGCACGGGGTCAAGGCCGGTGGTTTCGAGGTCGAGGGCTACAAATATGGACATGTTATTCGTGAATTTGGGTGGTGAGGGCGGGGCCGTTGAGGGTGAGGATGAGTTGGTTGAGAACGTCGCGCCCGAGGATGGTTTCGGTTCCATGTTTGTCTGCGACAGCGCGGATGCCAGGGATAATGTAATCTCCCATTCGAATCGCTACTTGAAAGATTTCCACGCGTTGGCTAATTCCAATAAATCCTCGCATTGCTCTGACGCCGCGATATTTGGCATTGATGTGCCGAAGTAACTGAGCGGGTAGTATCGTTGCATCTGCCCCTGTATCTATAAGCGCTTCTGTTGCGATTTCAAGCCCTTCAGGACTACGTCTCACTCCAATTTCCAGAACAGGAGCAGAAGGATGGTAAATCGAGCTATACACGTAGGAACGAACCATATCAATCTCGAGCCAACCTGGGAGAACGAAAATATAAAACGGGATCGGGGTCTGGTTCTACTTCCCGCATCAAGACAATGTGCTCGGGGTATGGATATTTTTGATCGATCCTGTTCGCGAGGGTGACAAAATCCTTGTCGTGATCAATGACTTTCCCTTGATAAACCGCTACAAATTGGTGGGGATATTCCTCCCAGAGTTGGGGGTGCATTTTTTTGAAAGCCTCAGTCTCTTTATCCATAGCTTCTCGATGTGTGCGTGGCGGATACTCATCCAGCGGATATTCATCCAGCGGATATTCATCCAGCGGATATTCATCCTCATCCGTGGGCGTTTCCAGGGCGGGGCGTGTTTGCTGATACAAAAAACTCTCCACCAGCGTATCCGTAATCACCTCCGCCACGCGGCGGTTGGTGGCGCGGGCGGCTTCTTCGACTTGCTGATAAATCGTTTCGGGAATCTCAACCGTGATTTGTTTACTCATTTCAAGCTCCAGGGGAAACAGGTTGGGAGAAGGTGGGTAATATTATACCGTTTGTTCTAAGAATCGGCGGCGTATCCTCCCAGGGTTCAGCAATTCTCGAAATGGACATGAGCCGACGAACGGCGCTCCTTAAAACGACTTCGCTGACCCCAAAAGAAGCCCTTTATGGAACCCCGTTCGTGCAAAATAAGAATTACTGCCCAAGGATCGCCCCCCTTTCGTTTTTGCGTCTACGGTTCGACAGGGAGAATCAAATACAAATAGGCAATCCACCCCTGAACGCCTTGCTCAGTTTGGACGTGATACCACTCAATGCCGTCGGATTCTGCGGTGTCGCCGAGCAGGATCACCTTTGCCCCCTCTGCCACAACAACGACAATTGCCCCGTTGTAGCCGGGGTCTTCCCGCATGTTGACGCCCAATCCTTGCGTATTGGCGATGGTGGCTGTGGGGACTTCGGTGGGGGTGGGCGTGCCTGGGGTCAACGCGGGGTCGGGCGTGGCATTGGGATCGGGGGTGGCGGTGGCGACGGGGCCGAAGAACGGGTCCACGGTGGGCGTAATGGTGGGGGTTTCGGCCACTTCGGGGTCGGAAGGGTCTAAAAACCCCTCCACCGATTGGGTCGCGAACCGTCCGACCGACCAAAACATCCCAATCACAAAGAGCGTAAACAGCCCAATCGTGATCTGCAAATAGCGCAGGGCCACTTCCCGTACCAGCCGATGGCTGTCGGCCAGCAACTGATCCCGAAATTGATCCGCCGCCAACCAGGTAAAAATCGCCCCAAACAGGCAAATGACAAAAACCCAAAGGGGTGCGTTGAAGAGTGTCGTGAGCATAAGAACGTAGAGCGTAAAATGTAAAACGTAAAATGTAAAGCGCAAAACATCCTGTTTTACGTTTTACGTGCTACGTTTATCCGTTTCAGAGTGTATCATCAATCGATTGAACCTTCCAGACCCGTCAAAGGTAAAGGTTAACGGGATGGGGAGAGGGTGGTAAACTTTGGGGGCGGGGGGATGAGGTAAATATAGTAAATAAGGTAAATAAAGTAGATAGGGTAAATAAGGTAAACCTATCTACCCTCTATACCCTATCTACCCTATCTACCCTATCTACCCTATCTACCCTATCTACCCTCTTTACCCTATCTACCTTATCTACACCCCCTTTGGAGGACTCCATGCTTGCAGACCTCGCGTCTCGGATTCGCGAAAACGTACAAAAAGTGATTGTCGGAAAAGATGAAGTCATCAACCTGGCGTTGGTGGCAGTTTTGTGTGAAGGCCATATTTTGCTGGAAGACGTGCCGGGCACGGGCAAAACCACCCTCGCGCGGGCGCTGTCTACCTCGCTGGGGGCCAGCTTCCGCCGCATCCAGTTTACCCCCGACCTGCTCCCCTCAGACGTGACCGGGCTGAACTGGTTCAACCAAAAGGCGCAGGAATTTCAATTTCGCCCCGGCCCGATCATCAGCCACCTTGTACTGGCCGACGAAATTAACCGCGCCACGCCCCGCACCCAATCGGCCTTGTTAGAAGCGATGCAAGAACGGCAGGTGACGATTGACGGCGTCCCGCACGCCCTCCCCCGCCCGTTCCTCGTCCTCGCCACCCAAAACCCGGTCGAACTCGAAGGCACATTCCCCCTCCCGGAAGCGCAAGTGGACCGGTTCATGCTCCGGGTCGCCATCGGTTATCCCACCCAAACCGAAGAGAATACCATCCTCGAACGGTTCCGTGCCGCCGACCCCCTACCTACCCTGCAAGCGGTCACCTCCCCCGAAGAAGTCCAACGCCTGCAAGTCCAACGCCAGCAAATCCGTGTGGAAGAATCCGTGCGAGATTACGTCGTCCGCGTGGCCCGGGCCACGCGCGAGCACAACGAAGTCGAACTGGGCGCCAGTCCCCGCGCCACGCTCGCCCTGTACGCCGCCGCGCAAGCCTGGGCGGGCATTCACGGACGGGATTATGTCCTGCCCGATGATGTGAAAGAACTCGCCCCGCACGTCCTCACCCACCGGTTGATGATCGCTCCCCAGGCCCAACTCCGTGGCCGTACCCCCGAACAACTGGTGGCAGATATTGTGGAGGCCGTGCCCGTCCCCGTCGAGGCATAGTTTTCGTTTGTCGTGAGGTACGCTAGTGCCGCTAACGGCACTGGCGTGCCGCACGACAAACGGACTCACGACAAACGGTGAGAATTTATGGACCCTAAACGCTGGTTTCCCCTCCTCGCCATATCGATCATCATGGGGGTGGTCTTTCGCGTCCCATTATTAATTGCCTTGCCTACCATGTTGATGGTGGTGATGGGGGTGGCGGACTGGTGGAAAAACCGCGCCCTCAAAAACGTCGTTTACCTTCGCAAACCCTACTACACCCGCGCCTTTCCCGGCGAAGAAGTCCCCCTCAAAATCGAAATCGAAAATCGCAAATTCCTGCCGCTCTCCTGGCTCCGCGTGCAAGACCCCTGGCCCAAAGCCGTCGGCCCCGATGACGAAGACTTGCTGGCCCCCACGCACCTATCCGACATGGGCATGTTGACGAACGTATTCAGCCTGCGTTGGTTTGAGCGGGCGCGGCGCACGTACACGCTCAAATTCCGCAAACGCGGCGTGTACCCCCTCGGCCCGGCCAAACTGCAATCGGGGGATTTGTTCGGCATGTATGAAGACATGCAGGAAACCGGCCCGGTCGAAAAGCTGACCGTTTTCCCCGCGCTGACCCCCTTCCGCGACCTGGACCTGCCCGCCGACGATCCGTTTGGCGACCGCCGCTCGCGCCGCCGTCTGTTTGAAGACCCCAACCGCCCGATGGGCATTCGCGATTACACGCCCGAAGACGAATTTCGCCGGATTCACTGGCCCGCCACCGCCCGCACCGGGGATGTGAAGGTGAAGGTGTACCAACCCACGTCCGCGCAGGTAATGGTTGTCTGTTTGAATGTAGCGACCTTTGCCCGGCATTGGGAGGGCACCAACCCTGCCCTGCTGGAACACCTTGTGCAATCCGCCGCGACCCTGGTGGAGCATGGCGTGCAGGATGGGTACAGTGTCGGACTGATCTCCAATGGGTGTTTGTCCAACTCCGATCAGCCGTTTCGCATTCCGCCGGGACGGTCGCCGAAACAACTCGCGCATTTGTTGGAGGCGTTGGCAGGAGTCACGCCCGTGGTCACCGCCGCGTTCGAGCGGTATTTGCTCCGCGAGGTGTCCCGCGTGCCGTATGGGGCTACGATTGTGATCGTAACTGCGATCACCAAACCGGAATTGAGCGAAGTTCTGCTTAGTTTGAAACATCACGGACGCAAGATGACGTTGATTTCGTTCGCGGAAGAAAAGCCGCCCGCCGTGCCGAATGTGCGGGTGGTGCATGTGCCGTTTCGGGAGAAATAACGTTTGGGGTTAGCACATCCCCCTTTACCCTTTTTTCGGGCTAACCTCTATCCTGTTTGAGAAGTTACCAATTTGGCTCTACCGGAAACACTGTGAAGGAAACCGGAATTTTGAAGGTGTTGGGGGTGGACACACCCCAACACCTTCAAAATTCAGAATATTTCCCCCCAAAAACGGTAGACCCCAATTTTTTTATGACAGACAATTCTGAAAAACTCGCAACCTTATTTAATCCCTGGGAGCTTACGGCTACCCTGGGCGCGGCAGTGATGGAGGGGGCCTGGGTGGTGCTGTTGTATCAAGCCATGGGACCGGCGACGGCAAGTGATCCGACGTGGATGCCGTTTGTCTTTTTCCTGACGGTGATGGGCGTGGCGGGGGTGGCCGCGCGTGAAATGAACCGGATGCGGATGACAAAAGGATTTGAACGCGGGGCGTTGGCGGGGATTTTTGTGGGCGCGTATCTGGCTGGGGCGAATCTTCTGCTCCAACAAGCGGCGGCCCCGGCATTGGACCCGTTTGCCTCGTCGTTGAGCGGGTTGGGAGAACTGACCGGGTTGATTCCGGGGGAGTTTTGGCTCGTGTTGGCGTTGCTTTGGGTGGTGTATCGTGGGTACGTGTTTGGGCGGCAGGGGGTGGGGCGGTTTGCGGTGTTTAACTTTTTTCGGTTGGGGATTGTGATGTTTTTTGTGTATGGGTTGTTGTCGCTGGTGGGGGGACAGGATTTGTCGGGGATGGGGATGGCGGGAATTTCTGGGTTTAGCATCTTTTTGTGTGCCACGTTGATGGCGTTGACCGCGGCGCGGGTGTCCTTTTTGGGACGGGTACGCGGCGGGCGGCGGAATCCGTTTACCCGAGAATGGGTGGGGAGTATCTCCGGCGCGGTGCTGGCGACCGTGGGGACCGGGTTGACCATAGCCTTGCTCGTGATAGGCCGTTTGCAGGCGTTGATCTTGTTTGTGGTGGGGATTTTTGTCACGCTCTCTTTTGCCCCTTTGTTGTTTTTGTTGGGGTTGTTTATGGATGTGCCCATCCCCGAAATGGAAGCCGTCCCCCCGCCCGAAGGCATGGTGCAGGAGCCGACCGGGTTTGGCCCCGACCTCCTGGAGCAGGCCGACCAACAGGTGCGTGCCTTGCCGGATAACATGCGCGGGACGGTGTACCTGGTGGGGATTGTGCTCAGTGTGGTGCTGTTTTTGGTCGCGTTGTGGGTGATCACGAAGACGGTTCAACGCATGGTGAAAAACCCGGACGTGGAATATATCGCCAAACGGGGCGATCTGGTTGAACTGCTTCGCCGGGAAGCGGGACAACAACTGCGCCAACCGAGAGACTGGCTGGCCGGGCGGTTGCAGGGCCGCCAACGGGTGCAAGCCGCCGCGCGCATCCGGCAGATTTATGCCGATTTGCTGGACCTGTGCGCGGGGTTGGACATCCCCCGCCCGGATTCGCAAACGCCTCTCGAGTTTTTACGAACCGTTCAGGGCGAACTGCCCGCCGTCCGGGCGGAGTTGGGGACGATTACGAATGCGTATTTGAAAGTGCGGTATGGCGAACTGCCGGAGACGCGGGAAGAAGTGCTGGCGGTGGAAACGGCCTGGGAACAGGTGCGCCGGGCGGGGGAGGCACATCAACCGTTGGTGCGTGCCCGACAACGGGACACCTCTGCAGAGAAAAAGTCTTCTGCGCGAGGGCTGGCATGAGTTCGCTAAAGACGGCGCACCCGCCCACTTCTTTGGGCTTTCCCTGGCCTTTGCGTTTGTCGCAAGTGCGTTTGTGGCGGGAGATGGCGGCGCTGGCGTGCCTGGGCATGAGTCTGAGTTGGACAGTGCCCTGGTTCCGGTCGTTGTCGCAGGCGACCGCGGCGCTTTCATCGGGGCGCGTGTTTTTTGTGTTGGGGGTGATGGGGGTGGCGGCGTATCTTTCGGTGAAGGCGATGGTGGGGTTACAGTTGCATGTCAAAATTCGCCAACGGGTGATGATAGGGCTGTTGTTGGTGAGCGTGTGGCTAGGGTTGCGCGGATTGTTGGATGTGAAAGAGGTGATCCCTTGGGGGGCGTTGATTTTAAGCCCGCTCAAAACGTTGAGCAATTTTCCGGCTTTGATTCCCAATGAGTTTTTGATTGCGGTATTTGTGCTGTTGGCGTGGCGGCGCGGGTCGGCGTTGGCGTTTGCCTCGATTTCCCCCGAAACGGTGCGGGGAGATTTTCAGGGGGGGCTGGCGGGTTTTTTCTTTTTTACCCTGCTCAATACCCTGGTGACGGGGGAGACGGTGCCTGCGCTGATGTTGCAGAGCTTTTTCCTATTTTCTCTGCTGGCGATGGGCATGGCGCGGGTGGCGACGCTGGGCGAACTGCGCGGGGGGACGAACAGCCCGTTTGAGCGGCGGCGGATTCTCAGTCTGTTGGTAACAACGGTTGCGATTGTAGAGTTTGCGTATTGGTTGGCATGGGTGATGAGTGGGGATGATGCGGCCCTTCCGGCGCTCCTCTTGGGCGTGGTTTTTTTCTCGGCATTGTTGATCAGCATTCCGCTTTTATTGCTGTTGGTTTATGGTCTTTTTTGGTTACTCCAAAATTACCAGGCAGAAATCGCCCCCATGCTGGAAAAGGTGGGCGAGGCTTTTCGTGCATTTATGGATTTTATGGCCCAGATACGCCAGGACATGGAAGCGTTTGCGGCGGTGCTGGCCGAAAAACTGGCGTTTTTGAAACCGTTGTTTCAGTGGTTTTTTGATATGGGGCCGGTGCTGAGGGTGTTGGTTTTGGGCGGGGTGTTGATTTTGATCATGGGTTTGGTGTTGTTGAATTTGTACATCCGGGAACAGCGGCGAAGGGCGTTGTATGGGGAAACATTGGATTCGGTGTTCAGCGCCCAGGATTTTCTGAATATGTTGCGAAATGCCTTGCGACAACGGGGGCAGGACGCGGCCAAATTTCTGGCGAACCTCCTGCCGAACGAACAGCACCGCGCCGCCGCGCGCATCCGCCGGATTTATGCGGAGTTGATGGCTTTGTGCGGAACGCTGAACCACCCCCGCCCGGAGGCGTTGACCCCGTTGGAGTTTTTGCCCGCGCTGGACAAGCTCTTCCCCGCCTCGCGCGAGGATTTGCACACGATCACCGCCGCGTATTTGAAAGTGCGTTACGGCGAACTGCCCGAGACGCGCATCGAGGTGCGGGCGGTGGAGGCGGCGTGGGGCCGGGTGAAGGGAGAGGGGGAAAAAGTGAAACGTGATAAGTGAGAAGTGGTAAAAAGGGATAAAATGCGGGGAGGAGTTTATTGCATGAAACAAAAAGCACTTGGATTTACAGAATTTGTCGCGCTTATGGCGTCCATGATGGCGCTGGCGGCGCTGTCCACCGATGCCATGCTCCCGGCCTTGCGGAACATTGGCGAAGATTTAGGGGTTGTGCGGGAAAATTCCTCGCAATTAATCGTCTCGTTTTTGTTTTTGGGGATGGCGGTCGGGCAAATCGCCTACGGGCCGGTGTCCGACAGTGTGGGGCGCAAACCGACGATTTACGCCGGGTATGTGCTGTATATCGCCGGATGCCTGCTTTCGATCTTTGCCCCCACGTTCTCGATCATGTTGGCCGGGCGCCTGTTGCAAGGGGTGGGCATTGCCGGGCCGCGCAGTGTCACGATGGCGCTGGTGCGGGATCAGTTTGAGGGCCGGGCGATGGCGCGGGTAATGTCTTTTGTGATGTCGGTCTTTATCCTTGTCCCGGTCATTGCGCCCTCGTTCGGGCAGGCGATTTTGCTGATGGCAAGCTGGCGGGCGATCTTCGGCGCGTTGCTGGCACTGGCGTTAATCACCGCCCTTTGGTTTGCCATCCGCCACCCGGAAACGTTGCCCGTGGAACGCCGGATTCCCTTCTCCGGCGGGCGGATTTGGAACGCCATCCGAGAAATCTTCGCGCACCGGCCCTCGCTGGGGTACACGCTCGCGGCGGGGTTGGTGACAGGGGCATTTTCCGGCTATTTGAACTCTGCCCAGCAAATTTTTCAGGAGCAATACGGCCTGGGGACGAAGTTTCCGCTTTATTTTGCCGTGATTGCGCTGGCGTTGGGCGGGGCGTCGTTTACGAATGGGCGGTTGGTGATGCGGTTTGGAATGCGCGCCCTGTCGGGGTGGTCTGCCCAGGCGTTGGTGGTGTTGTCCGTAGGGTTTGTCGGGATCGCCTTTGCAATGGGAGGACAGCCGTCGCTCACCCTATTCATGACGTATTTGATGGCGTCTTTCTTTGCGATTGGGATTTTGTTTGGCAATCTGAACGCGCTGGCGATGGAACCGCTCGGACACATCGCGGGGGTCGGCGCGGCGGTCGTGGGGTCCCTTTCGACGTTTATCTCCGTCCCGTTGGGGATTGTGATCGGGCAGGCATATGATGGGACGGTGCTCCCCCTCGTGGCCGGGTTTGCGGTGTTGAGTGTGTTGTCGTTCGGGATCATGAAGTGGGCGGAGGGGAAGCGGGCGCTTGTCAAGGTAGAGACTTCGCATGGGTAAATTTTCTCTCTTTCTCGCCCTCCTTCAAATCGTTGACCTTCTTCTCCACGCCGCCACCGGTCAACTCGAACCCCTCCGCGTCACCTCTAACCTGATCATTTTGCTTTGGCTGGTGTTGGGAGCTTTCGGTAAACTAAAAACACGCCGGGCCGCCCTCCTCGCCACTGGCAGTTACCTCGCCCTCAACCTGCTTTTCCTCGCCCTCAACGGGGTGACAAATCCGGCCCAGGGCGGAGAGTTGCGAATCACGCTCTTTGTGTTGGTGGCTTTGAGCACGGTTTTGGCTGGGTTCCTGGCATACAGGATAAAGGATTAGCTCCCCAAAAAACTCTGCAGTGGACGAGATAAATTGCTTTCCCGACAAATTAAATTCCTTTCCTAACAAATTGATTTTCTGCCCTAACAAATTATTTTGCTTCCCTAACGAATCGAAATCCTGTCTTTTTACCGTCCCCGCACTTTAGGAACGGCGTTCGTGCCCTTGAAGGTGGCCTTCGAACAGGATAGATGAACGCCGTTCCTAAGAAAGTAAAGTACCATCTCAAAACATCAAGGCGCAAGTTAGCCCCTATCCCCCAGGCGAGATTTCCTCAATTCCTGTAAAATGGAAGCAACCCTATGTCCCGCCCACGCCCCTTCCTCGTTTCTTTACTCATTACTCTTTTACTCATTACGTTTTTCCGCGCCTCCGCTCAAACTCCCCCTCCCCCCACCCTGATCTCCCTCTCCTCCACTGGCGAACCGGGCAACGGTAACTCCACCAGCCCCTCCCTCTCCGCCGATGGACGTTGGATCGCCTTCGCCTCCGACGCGACCAACCTCGTCCCCAACGACACCAACGGCGTCACCGACATCTTCGTCCATGACCGGCAAACGGGGGAAACCACGCGGGTTTCCGTCTCCACGAACGGCGAACAGGGGAATGGCCGCTCCACTTTCCCCGTCATTTCCGGCAACGGACGGTACGTCGCCTACCAATCCGAAGCCGCCAACCTCGTCCCCGCCGACACGAACGGCGTCCCCGACATTTTTGTATACGACCGCCTCACCGGGGAGACGAAACGCGCCTCGGTGGGTCTGAAAGGGGAGCAAGCGAACGGCGAATCATCCAACGTCAGCATTTCCCACGACGGGCGGTATCTCGCCTACCAGACAAAGGCAAGCAACCTCGTCCGGGGGGATGACAACGGTGCGTGGGATGTGTACGTGTATGACAACGGCGTGACCGGGAATGTGGTTCGTGCGTCGGTGTCAAGTGAAGGAGTGGGGGGAAATTTGGAATCATTTAACCCTCAGATTTCGGGGGATGGGCGCATTGTGGTTTTTGTCTCCGCCTCAAACACCCTTCTTTCAAATGACGATTCAAAATCTCAAGATGTTTTTGCCTATAACCGGGTGTTGGCACAAACCACACGGATTTCGCAAAACGCCAATGGCACCCGTTTACCTGATGGGTTTCCTTTTTTCCCTATCGTTTCCAACCTTGGAAGGCACATTCATTTTCTTTATTCAATCTCTCCAGATCACATCCATCTCTATCATCAAGATACCCTCAATAATGAGGTTCGAGATTTGCTGGATTTGGGAAAGATATCCATTGCCTATCTCACAGCTTCCGAAGATGGGCAATTTCTCTTTTATCAAAAATCGAATGACGATCAGAGTCCTCAACTCATGCGGCTAAACACGGAGAATTTGCAAGAGGAACTCCTCGCAAGTAGCTCTGACCTTGCCCTGTTTGACTCGTCTGCGAATGGACAGGTTATCGTTTTTGCGGAGGGCAACGATTTGTACCTCCTTGATTTCACCGCCCCCCGACAAAATTATTTCCTCTCCGGGCGCGTCACCGCCCCCGGGGTGGGGGGCAACCCTGGCCACCCCCTCGCCCTCGTCACCATCACCGACCAACTCGGCAATTCCACCCGCACCGACAAAAACGGCTACTTCTGGCTCGCAGGCTACGCACCCGGCCCCGTCACCCTCACCCTGGAAAAAGAAGGCTACACCCTCACCCCTTCCACCTTCACCCTTCAACTTTCAACCGACACCCCAAACCTCACCTTCACCGCCACCCCCACCGCCCCCCTCGACGAGGCCCGCCTCGACCTCGGCATGCCCTACCAATTCGACCGGGGCTGTCCCGACCCGTACCTCGGCTGTGG
>JABWBV010000714.1 GCA_013359445.1 Anaerolineales bacterium
GAGGCCGAGATCACCTCCCCCCAACCGGGCGACCGAGTGAGCGGGGCGATTCCCATTTTAGGCTCTGCCAACGTTGAAAACTTTGGGTTTTATAAACTCGAAATTGCCTCCATTCAAAGTGTCAACTGGCGCACGATTCAGGCTGGACGAGAGATAAAAAACAATGAGGTGTTAATTGAGTGGGACACCTCCACCCTCCAGGCCGGAGATTATATTCTCCGCCTGGTTGTCACCCTGAGCGACGAAACCATCCTCCCCGATTGCCGTGTCCCCATCACCATTCTTCCGCCGGAAGAGTGAGTAAATCGGCAATTCTGCAAATTTACTATTCTGCAAATCTCCCAATTACTTATGCCCGCTATTCAAGTTCGCCCCATCATTTTTACAGATATTTCTGCCCTGGTTGCCATTGATCATAGTTTTACGTCCGAGTATGTATGGCAGATGGATTTTCAGGAAGAGGCTGGCTCGGTGAAGATCGCGTTTAACCAACGCCGTCTGCCCCGTGCCATGCGCGTGGAGTACCCGCGCCCTTCGCAGTATCTGGCAGAAATCTGGAATAAAAAACCCGGTTTGCTTGTCGCGGAACTGGCGGACGGCGAACCGGTCGGGTACGTGAACCTGACCGATGGCGTGATCCCGCGCACGACCCAGATCACCGATTGCGCCGTGACCCCGCGCGTGCGGCGCCAAGGGATCGGGAAGGCGTTGTTGTTGGCGGCGGAAGATTGGGCAGTGCATCGCGGCAATTTTCAGTTAATTGCTGAGCTTCAGTCGAAGAACTATCCGGCCATTTCCCTCGTAAGAAAGTTAGGCTATGAATTTTGCGGATATAGTGACCGGTATTACGCAAATCAAGATATCGCGTTGTTTTTTGGGAAGGCTGTGTAGGTTTTATATTTAGAAAGGTTTTTTCTCGCCTGTCTTGTGTATTCCATATTTTGTGTTTTGACCTGATGCCATACGCAATACGAGAAAATTCTCTTTTTTTGCTCATATAGAATGGCCCTGTTTATTTCCATTTTGCTCACTTTTTCTGATGTGCTCACGGCGGGGATTGCGATTACCGCGTTTTCTCTCCTGCTGTATGCGTTGACGTTTAACTTGCGGGATCGGGTGGCGCGCTCGTTTGCGTTTATTATGGCGTGTGTGGTGGTGGTGTTTGCGGGAGAGGCTTTGAGCGGGGTAACCACCGATTTGACGATGGCGGGGTTGTGGTTGCGTTTGCAGTGGGTGGGGTTGGTGTTTATCCCCGCCACCTATTTGCATTTTTCCGATGCTTTGTTGGAAACGACCGGACGCCCCTCGCGCGGGCGGCGGCGCCTTGTGTATCGGTTGACGTATTTGATTGCCCTGGGATTTTTGTTGATCTTGCCCACCTCCTGGTTGGTGGGGGATGTGGTGGTGGGAACCCGGGGTGCATTACGTTTTGAGCGCACACCCTTGACCTGGGTGTTTGTGGCTTTTTACGGTTTTGGTCTTCTGTGGGCCTGGATCAATTTTGTGCGGGCATACCGTCGTACCGTGACCGCCACTGGGACACGGCGGATGCGCTATTTATTGACCGGGGCCATTGCCCCCGCGTTGGGGTCGTTCCCGTATTTGATGTTTGGGGCGGGTTTTGCAGGGGTCTATCCGGCGGTCTTTTGGTTGGCGACGATTTTTACCAATAGCGTTGTGTTTGTTTTTTTAGTGGCGATGGCCTACTCCGTGGCCTTCTTTGGCGTTTCCTGGCCGGATCGGGTGGTCAAACGGCGGTTGGCAAAATGGTTGATGCGCGGCCCGGTCACTGCCTTCATCGTCCTTGGGGTCACGACCTTTGTCCGGCGCACGGAGCAATTTTTGGGCCTCCCCGAAACGGTCTTGGTGCCCATCGCGATGGCGCTGACGATTCTCTTGATGGAGCATTGGGTTTCGCTTGCCGCACCACTTTGGGAACGCTGGTTGTTCAACCCCGGCGATCAAGACGAGCTTCGGCTTTTGCAAACGCTGGAGGCGCGGGTCCTCACCACCGGGGATTTGCGTCAGTTCCTCGAAGGCATTCTGGCCGCCGTATGTGATCAGTTTCAGGTGCAAACCGCCTTCATTGCCGAAACTGGAGCCACTGGCGTAGATGTCCTGCTAACGATGGGCGATCCTCTCCCCGAAGACCTGTCCCAAAATATTTTAGAACTCTCCACGATGGACACCGGGGATCACGAATTGTTTACCTGGGGCGATTTTTTGCTCATCCCACTGCGTCCCTCCGAGGCCTCTCCGCTTTTGGGGTTGATCGGGGTGCAGGTCGCCTTTGAAACGGGAAACGACCTCCCCGATGGAGTCCGGTTATTAGCGCAACGGGCCGCGTTGGCGCTCGAAGATCGGCGGGACCAGCAACAGGTATTTGCCTCGTTGAAAAATCTCAGCCCGCAAGTGGAATACCTCCAACGACTTCGCGCGGCCTCACGCTATGACCGCGCGGGGGCACTTGCCCTAACCGAAGACCTGCCCGAAGCCGTAGACCTCCCCCAATCGGTCAAAGACGCCCTGAGCCACTACTGGGGTGGCCCCAAACTCTCTCAAAGCCCGCTCATGCGGCTCCGCATTGTCCAACGGGCCGTGGAAGACCACGAGGGCAACCCCTCCAATGCCCTGCGCGCCATCCTCAAAGAAGCCATCGAACGTGTCCGCCCCGAAGGGGAACGCCGTTTTACCGCCGAATGGATTTTATACAACATTCTTGAACTCAAATTTATGCAAGGCCGCAAGGTACGGGAAGTCGCCATGCGCCTTGCCATGTCCGAAGCCGATCTCTACCGCAAACAACGCGTCGCCCTAGAAGCCGTGGCCCAGGCCATCGAAGAGATGGAACGCCAGGCCGTCGAAGAAGAACAAGACCCCTATCCAGAAAAAGCGAACCAACTGGTGATTGTGTGATGGTTGGTTTGATGATTTGTTGGTTGGTTGATTTGATGATTTGTCGATTTGATTCCCAAGCGTAGGCATTTCCGAATATGACTCATAAACAAGAACCCTTCCCT
>JABWBV010000089.1 GCA_013359445.1 Anaerolineales bacterium
AGGGTGGGGGTGGGGGTGGGGGTGGGGAGTGGCATTTATTCTCCTGTTTTGGGGCGTTGGTAGTGGGCCTGATTGGACAGGCAGTCGATACACCGGAGATAAGCGGCTTTTCCGAGGCCTTCGTGCTCCGATGACTCGCAAAACTCGGCGGGGGCGGCGGCGAAGCGAATGCCGCAGGCGGTGATGAGCCAGGTTGCTTCGATGTTTGCGTCCATCCGCACGACCAGGTGGCCGGACATGGCCTCGGCGTTTGGGCGAATCCACGCGCCGAGAATTTCTTCGGGGTCGCTGTGTTCGACGGGCATTATGAAACCTCGAAGAGGCCGGGTTCGCGGCGGGTGAGTTCGGCCAGGGTGCAGTTTTTGGCGTAGAGGTCGGCGATGATTTCGACGTGGGCGGCGTGGGGGTATTCGTGGAGCGCGGCATGGAGGGCGTCGCGGAGGGTGGCGGCTTCGATGTAGCTGACGTCGTCGGTGCAGCGGATTTCGAGGCGGTAGATGTTGATCGGGGGGAGGTCGGTTTTGGTGATGGTGGCGAGTTCTGTGCGAAGGTGGCGGAGATTGGTGAGAAGGTTGTTTATTTCGTCGGTCATTTAGGCCTCCTGGGGCGGCGGGGCAAAAGAGAGGTCTCGGTCGAGACGGGTGTGTGGGCGGTTTTCGGTCCAGCCGTGGGCGAGGAGCCAGCGGTGGGACTCGGCTGGTCCGGCGGGGTCGAGGCCGAGGCGGGTGAAGACGGCGTGGGCTTCCCAGGCGGTGAGGCCGTTTTCGCCGGGGGGGATGGCGTTGCGGAGGGCGTGGCAGACGGGGCAGGTGGGGGGGTGGGTTTGGGATGTTTTTAGCATATTTGGCCTTGGGGTGTGGGGGGGGTGTCGCGATTTTTTTTCGACACGAATGCGCTGAAGACTTTCATGTTCATTCCTGTTCGGTCGCTGTTCGGTGATGTCCATTCTGCGGCCAGTGGGCGTTCAGGGTGGCTTTGGGGATGTTGAGGATTTGGCTGAGGGCGTTCTGGGAGGCGTCGGGGAATGTTCGGTGGGCGACTGGGACGCGTTCGGCGGCGTCCCGGTCGGAGTCGAAGATGGTTCGGTAGACGCTCAGTTTTTCGGTGAGGTTGTTCAGGCGTTGGTTTTCGGTGTTCAGCCGTTTCAATTCTGTGGTCAGGGTTTGGTTGGTTGTGTTCAGGTCTGTGTTCGTTGTGTTCAGCTGTGTCAATTCTGTGGTCAGGTTTTGGTTGGTTGTGTTCAAGTCGGCGATCTGTTTGTTCGCTTGTTTGAGGGCTGTGTTCGCTTCGCGGAGTTCTCGTTCGGTTTCTGTGTGCTTTTGGACGGTGGCGGGGTCCTGGCCGGTAAGGCGGAGCGAATGCTGGGCACGGACGGCCACAATCAGTGCACCGACGAGGGACAGCAGGCTCAACGTTCCTGCGGCGACGACGTTGACTGTGGTTTCCTTCGAGGCCGCATCGAGCACGGTGTTGACGATGAGGACGATGACGATGTACGCCACCGACGTGCCGAGGGCGATCCAAAACGGCGACCGCACATCCCCTTTCCGCGTGAGGCTATTGTTGAACTGCCAAAATGAAACGGTGGTATGGACGGCGGAAATACCGAGCACTTCGACGACGATGGCAGCGATGACGGCGACCCAGGTGGGAAAGCCTAGATGTGTGCTGGTGTTCTCAAACATCATCCACGCGGGGATGAGCGTGGCGAGCAGGGGACTGTATGCGGCCAGGACATCGATTCCGAGTCCATAGACCGCGTGGTTTACATCCAGCGCGCGTTGAAAAAAGTTGAGAAGTTTATCATCCGGGGAAATATTTTTATTCGCCATTGGAACTCCTAAAATGGCAAGCCGTCCACGTCGCGAGCGGGGCGTCGTAATAGATCGGGACGGTAGACAGTTAGCAATCTGAAACAGGCTGGATGGAAAGCGGCTTCGAGGTTGTAGCCGGGTTTCCAAACACGGAAGGGGATTTCATCTTCGATGATTTTTCTACAGGCGGAGAGGGAGCAGGTAGGTTCGTCTGGCGATTCGGTCCACCAGGTCAGTTTCCAGGTTTCCGGGTGTTTGAAGTAGTCGTGATCAAAGGGTTCGGATGGCAGCTGGTCGAGGGGGATGCGCGGGTGGTCGGGGTCGGTCAGATAGCCGAGGACGACAAAACGGATAGGCACGCCAGTCTCGAGACACTCATCACAAACGACGGCATTTGCGCCTTCTATCGGCAAGCCACATTGAAAGCAACCCCAGCCGCTCGTTTTGCGGTCGGAGGGAGGGTAACGTTTGTGCAGGCTGACGATGTTCCGCACGTCGGGTTTCGTTTGGCCGCAGGCGCAGCAGGGGCCAAAGTCAAGATTATCGTGGCTCATTGTTGTTTCCTTTTCGCCGAGAATACGAATTGGGGTAATGGCGATCATAGCCATCCTTGCGCGTACGCCGTCGCATACGCAATAAACAGGCCGATCAGCAGTAGACCAGCGGTGAGTCGCCAGTCGCCGTGTTCGTGGATTTTTTTACCGCAATGAGGGCATTTCATAAGGGGTACTCCTGTCAAAAATAAGGGTGCAAGGGTTAGGGTTGGGGACGTCCCCCTAAAACCCTTGCCCCAAGATGTCTATGGTGGGGTGGGGGAGGGGGGAGACGGGGTTCCGCTTGTGTTGTTTGGCCTGTTCGAGCGCGACGTCGCGCTGCAGCGTGGCGAGGGTTTCCAGGTAGGCGGGGACCACCTGCATCCGGGCGAGGACGAAGAATTTCATCTGCTCCCGGTCGTCGGTGAACGCTTCGGCCCCGGAGAGCTGGCAGAGCAGTTTCTCCCGACCCGCCTCGTTGCGGCTCATCAGCATCGGTCCGGCGGGGGTCCAGGCTGGGTTTTGCGCCTGCTGGCGGGCCTCGTTGTTTTTGACCTCACGCCAGGCTAGGTAATCGGTCGTACCGCGCGCCATCCGCAGAAAAGCCAGGATGACCAGCAGGACAATCAGCGCGCCGCCGCCATAGTTATACAGGTTGCGCCAGGCTGTTTCAGCAGAAACGGCGGTGGCGAGCTTATTCGCGGCCAGGTCGCGGGCGTGCTGTTCAGCGATCAGGTTCATCTCGCTGGTGTGGCGGACGGTTTCGGCGGTGAGGGCGTCGGTGCGGGCGGCGTTGGCAAACTGGGTGGGTGAGTAGCTGTTGGCAAGGGCGCGCACGCCTCCGGCCAGGGCCAGGCCGACGATGACGATCAGGGCGAAGGCGACGAAGAGGGGGGTCAGGTTAACTTTAGTCATCGCTGCCCTCCTCGCGGTCGAAGCGGACGAACTGGCCGTGCCAGACCATGAACGCGCCGGACTCATCGAAGGCGATTTCGTTCCACGCGGTGAGCGCTTCGGCGAAGGGGAGGGCGGTCCAGCCGCGTCCGGGGAGGGGCTTTTTGGCGTGGATGGTGCGGAGGGCGGTGTTGACGGTGCGCCAGGCCGGATCGGTGCAAATGGCGGGGACGCACTCCGGGCGGGTGGCCTCGCGGCCCTGGACGTAGTGCAGGACCAGGATTTTGTACCCGGCCAGGCGCAATGCATCGCCGGAGGGGATGACTTCGACTTCCCGGACGTGTTCGACCTCCTGCACGGGCCGGGCCAACTCCCGATCTTCGTCTTCGTGCGTCCAGAGGCGGAGGACGTTTTTCCGGGTCCAACGGAAGCCGTACAGGCCCCCAACCGCCATCGCCACGGCGACGGCAAGGAGCAGCGCATCGGCCAGGGGAAAGTCCCACCCCAGCCAGGTGGCCAGGCGGGTGAGCAGGCCGATGATCGCCACTTCGACCGCGAGCACGCAGATGGCCAGGACCAGCCCGATCCGGGCGTGCCAGTCCACCGGGCGTTCGCCGGGGCGGGGCTGTACGGGAGGGGATATTTCGGGTTCATGCGATTTGGGGCTAAAAGAAATTGTCATAGGCTTGTCCTTAAGCTAAAATGAGTGAACCGCTCCGGCTTGTGAGCGGTGCCCCTGGTTGGCTCGAACTGCCCAGGGGCTTTTTTATTGGCGGATGGGGAGGGGCGCAACGGGTCGCCTCTCCCCACCCGCAGAGGTTATGCGAGGAGAGGGGCTTCCAAAACGTCCTCGTCGGCGTAAGCGGTGCGCTTTTCTCCGGTCGGGCCGGGGTCGACTTCTTCGAGTTGGTAGCGGTAGTCGCCGCCTTGTTTCCAGACTCTGACGACTGCAAACCGCACGCGCGGGGGGAACGGGGGTAATGACCAGCGGTTGATGACGATTTGGTTTTCGGAGTATTTTGGTTTCATAATGAGACGGGGTGCCACGAATTTCACGAATTGGGCGAATGGTTTTCCTTTGGGGGATGGGCGTCCCGATCCGATGCGCCCATCCCCGGTTTCAGGAGCTCACGCCGAATCTGATCCGGCGCTAGGGCTGCCAGCCGGGGGCGATCCGGCATCCGCCCGGGGTGCGTTGGCAGCGATTTGTTTTTCGATTTTGCTGATCATCTCGGTGGCCTGGGGGATGCCCTGGACGTAATTCCCGGCGAGAAGCAGGCCGGCGATGGAGTTACGGTGTACTTTGCGGCGACCGACAAATTGGCCGCAAATGAACATATCTACTTCGAGAGTTTCGTCGGTGTCCATTAGTTTAGGCTCCTGGAGCGCATGGCGATCATGTCCCGCGTCCGGGCGGCGAGGGCGTCGGGGTCGAGAACTGCTACGTCGGGCGCGACCTGTTCGGGCATGTAGTACGCAATGTCGAGGATGCAGTCTATGGCAACCATTTGGTCGCGTTTGACGATGTCTACCATGTGGCTGTGGTAGGTGCGGAGTTGTTCCAGCCCGGTCAGGTGTGCGAAGAACTGTTTACAGATGAGATTCCGCATTGAGTCGGCATGGAGCAAATATTCGGGGTTGCAGGCGACGGGGAGAAAAGGGGTAGCGTTCATGACAGGCTGTCCGGTTTGGGGACCACGTAGAGTTTCATTTTGTAGCCGGGTCCGACACGGGCGACCATCAGGCCTTTCTTGCTGTGGTAGAACTCCTGGCCGGATTCGACGCGCCCGAAGCGGAGCATCTGGCGTATGGCGCCTACGGTGTGGACTTCGCCGGTGGCGACGTTGGTGTAGGTGATTTCTTCGCCTTCGCCTTCGGGGTCTGGGCGGGCTTTTTTGACGTGGACCAGGGGGATGGCGAGGGGGTCGGGGGTGGGTTCGGGGGGCATCGTCGTTTTACCCCCCCCCGTGTGATTTGTAGATTTGTTGTTTTCGTCGGGGAGAATGCGGCCGTAGGCGGCGAGGAGGGTGACGACGTGGGGGCTGTCGGTTGTGAGGATGATCGCGTCGGTCAATTCGGCGAAGCCGTTTTCGTCGAGGGCGGCGAGGAGGGAGAGGATGGGGGAGTTTTCTGTAGGCAGGGGGAGGAGGATGGTAGGCATGGTTTTCTCCTGTGGGCGGGTCGGCCCAGGTGCCGAAGGACATTATTTTTCTTGGGCGCCGGCGCGGGCGAGGGCGCGGGGGTTGCAGATGGGGCAGAGGCGTTTGCCTTCGTGCCGGTTTTTGAGGCGGCGTTCGAGGTCGTGGCCGCCACGCCAGGTGCGGGCGAGGATCATTTCGATGCCGAGGTCGTGGGCGACGGTGGGGAGACGGGCCTGGGATTGGCCGGTTTGATGTTGGTGGAGGCGTTTTTCTAGATCGGCAGTGGAGCCGAGGTAGTGCTGGGTGGTGTGGGCGTCGCTGATGGGGCGGGCGAAGTGGAGGAGGTAGACGGTGGCCATCACAGCCCCCAGATGAGCTTGATGGCCCAGGAGCCCGCTATGGCGATGAGGGTGGGGACGCCGCAGAGGGTTGCGAACATGAGGACGAGCATGAGCAGGAAGGCCCAGGCGGGTTGATCGAGATCGTCGTGGTGGTCGTCGTCAGGTTGGTTGGTCATGGTATAATTTCCAGGTTGATTTTGTTGCGACATTGCGGTCGCACTAAACGGTCCTGTTTGCCCAGGGCCGTTTTGCGTTAAGGGACACTTTCGCGACACCGGCAGGCCGGATCGGGTAAAGTGGAGAGGCGGGAGGGGCCGGGCAGGTCGTCAGAACGTCCGTTAAGTGGGGGGTTCTCCTGCCCGGCCTATTCAATTTTTGGAATTTGCGATTTTTCTTTTTTTTACACTTGCGAACAAAAATTTTATTTCGTAAAATTCTTGGCGTCTCTCCCAGGCGGGAGTGGCGGGCAAGTGAGGTGTTTGACCTCCTTTCCCTTTCGGGTATACTGAACCTTAAGAGTCTATTGCCTTGTCCAACGTTGGCCCGTTGGACTCTATCTCCCGCCTCATTCAAATTTTCTTTGTCGAGGTGACGAGATGGCAGAAGTAGGAAACGTTGATCAAGTGACATCCCTCATCGGGTTTAGGGTGTCGGATGGGTTGCGTCTGGACGAAGCGCGGGATTTATTCCTGAATGCGCTCGTGGGGGCAAAATCGGCGGCGACAGTCCGTTGGTATGGGGGGCAGTGCGATCAGGAGGGAGCCTGGGCGGGGGGACAAATCCAACTGCTCCTCGATCATTTTGGCCCGTCTACGCTGGTCGAAGCGATCACGCTGGATCACCTCAACCGCTGGCGGGCGGTCCTCCTCCACAAGAAAAATAAAAAAACTGGAAAACCCCTCTCCGTCTGGAGTGCCGATGCCGCCATCCGGGCGGCGAAGACGTTTTTTAGCTGGCTAAAGGGGAAACATCATACAGCTGTCAATCCTGCGGAGGATTTGGAGCGTCCGACCTTACCGAAAAGGGCCAGGCGGGGGGTGTCCGACGGGGATGCGATGGCGATGCTGGCGGCGGCGGAAGATAGTTCCATCCGCGACCGCGCGCTCTTGGCGGTCTTCGATGCGACCGGTTGCCGCCTGGGAGGGGTGGCCGATCTGCGTTTGGCCGACGTGGACCTGAAGCGGCGGCGTTTGTTGGTGAGGGAGAAGGGGGATAAGGAACGCACCGTTTTTCTGACCCCGACCGCACGGGATTACCTGCGAGCCTGGCTAGAGGTGCGTCCGTCGAAGCCTGGCGTCAATCATGTGTTTGTGAGTGAGCAGGAGGGGAAACGGCTGGGGACGGCGATGACCTCGTCCGGCCTGGCGCAGGTGCTCAAACGTCTCAAAAAAGCCCACCACATCTCCGGGCGTGTCAGCCCGCATCAGTGGCGACACCGACGACTGCGGATATTGACCTCATCCGGAACGCCCCTGGGCATCGTGGCCGACATCGCCGGACACGCCGATTCCCGCACCACGCACCAGTTTTATGGGGCGTTTGCGGTGGATGAGTTGCAGGAAATTTATGATCGGTTTTCGGGGGGTGAGGAGAGCAATTGACACTTGATCATTTGCTCTGATGGTTTGCGAGGTGGGGGAGGCGTGGTAAAATCGGCTTTACAAATTCAGACAGTGCCATCAATGGTCATTCATGGTCCCGTAGCTCAATGGCAGAGCAGTTGCCTCTTAAGCAATTGGTTGTGCGTTCGAGTCGCACCGGGGTCACAAGATAAATTTGGTATCGCAGGCTTGTTTTCCCCTATGTATAGGCGGGCAACCTGCGATATTTGGTTTAAATGCCAAATCGATGCCTAACGATCACGGGCTTGCGTTGTGTCTCCCTGATGCAAATGGGTTTCTGCTCCGGCTTGCAAAGCCAACGCAATCGCCTGTTGGGGCAAGGTGGGCGCGCTCCTGGATAATCTTCTTTTCAAGCGTTTCGAGCCGTTTTTTCTGGCCTGTTGTCATCTCTCCGTAAACAGACAAACAACCGGTAGACTTTATCGCTTCAGAAGGCCGAAACAGCGGTTGAGCCACCCCACGATCACAGAATTCCGTGCGCAGAAAAAATCCCCGCAAATGCCTGACGACAATCAGCAATGGCTTTATCACGCCATTTGGCTTCGGAGGGGAAGAATAACGCTTCATACTCTGCGCGGATCTGCGCTTCAGCTTCCGGGGAAACCGCACCATGATGCCTGAGCTGATTCTCAAGGACCGTGATCCGCAGACTGCGAATCAGCGCTGGGAGCGTGTGCCCGTAGGTACCGAATTCAAATCCGCAGGCGAATACATTTCTGGTCGGGAATTCCATTTCGCGCAGGCGGTAGACATATTCACCCATGTCACCGCTGATCGCGTAGAATTCCGTCCCATCGATCTTTTGCACAAGCGGATAGTTATATTTTTGTGCGGCGTCCGCAGAAGTCAGGTTATTTACAGGCGGGAGGATGATTGTCATTTGGTCACGTGGGCCATAGCCAGTGTGGATATCGACCTGTAAGAAGTTTTTATATTCTTTTAAGGCGGTCCGGTAGAGATTCATCATGACGGCTGTCTCTTCCTGTAAGGCTGAACCGCCATAGTAATAGCCTTTGGGATATCGATGTTGCCCTAAAAGGGAGGCAGATTGCAGACGCGCTTTCCCCGGGTACAGCATATTTCTGATCACTTTAACCCAAAAGGGGAAGGTTTCGGCCTTTAAGGAGCGAACAGGTTTCTGTGGATTAAAGATTTTGTAAATTAAGTCGTAATCAGGATTGATCGCCGGGCTGTAATTCCCATCGAAGACAAAGTTACGGTTTAAATCTACGTGGTTGGGATTCACGCGCAAGTGATGTTTCATCCCCCATGGGTTGATGGCGTGGACCAGGAGCAAGCCTGTGTTTTCGGGGTTCAGGTGCGGGGCGAACTCGTCCATGAAGAGTTTGAGCATCGCCGAGCCAACATAGCCTTCGATGCCATGTTCGGCTGTGGAGATCACGATAAGATACTCTTTAACAGACGGTTCTGCCCAAAAACAGTCCAGGGTGAGGTTGGGGTGGTTTTTTAGGGGATAAGACTCAAGGTGGGAGGCGGACCATTTGGAGCGAAGCAGGTCCGCGTCATGGAGGAAGCGAGCACGAGAGGCCTCGTAGGATTCGGGGTAATAATTATCCATTGGAAATTAGGAGGGGCGTCGTTGCTTTTCCCGCCATCCAAGGCGGAAAGTTAGAACGGCCCGTAATTGAGTGCGACTGCAATTCCCAAAAAGATGACTGTGGCAAGAATAACCCAACTCCACAACTTGGCGGTCCAACGAAGCCATTTGGGGTAGCTGACGACCGTGAGGCCAAGGCTAATCAGCAAGACGGGGCTGGTCGGGTATGCCATATTCGAGAACCCGTCACCAAAGATGTAGGCGAGCACAGCCGTCTGACGCGTAACGCCGATCAGGTCGGCGAGGGGCAAAACGATGGGCATCATCAGGAAGGCTTTGGCGGAACCAGATGCGATGAAGAATTCAATGCCCAGTGCGAGGAAGTAAACCACCAGAGCGGCTGGGAACGCCCCCAATTTTTGGAAGGGGGTGGCGGCCTCATGCAGAATGGTGTCTGTCACCCCACCGCTATCAATGATAAAACGGATACTGGCCGCCATGAGGATTAAGGGGATGGAAGGAAGAAGTCCGCCCCAACCTTCGACGAGTCCCTGCCAGACCTTTTTGCCGCCTGCACCAGAAATGAAACCCGCCCCCACCCCACCAACGAGGAAGAGAATGCCAACGATGGGCAGGGCGTAATCAGAGATGGCTGGCACGAATGGCCCCGCGAGCATGGCACAGAAAATGAAGATCAGGAAGATGCCAAAGAAATTCATTGCGCGGTTTTGTTTCGGGTCTTCTTCGATCAAGGAGGCATCTATCCGCTTGTACTTTTCACGCTCGGTAGAGTCTTCCGCGTGGACAAGGGATGATTTGGGGTCTTTGTCAATCTTGCGGGCATAAGTGGAAAGGAATAACATAAAAATGAAATAGATGACAATAAACACAACGATTCGGAATTCCCACCCTGAAATGTAAGGTAGTTCGGCAAGTCCCTGGGCCACCCCGAGCGTATAAGGATTTGAGATCGCGGCGGAAAAGCCCATGTTTGTGGCAAGAATAGACATGCCCAATCCGACCAGGGCATCCCAGCCGAGCGAGTAAGAGAGGGCAATCGTCATGGGAACCAGTAGAACCACCTCTTCAAATGTGCCAAGTGTTGCCCCCAGGAACATGAACACCAAAGAAACCATCCAAAGAAGGGTATATTTGCGGTCTTGAAATTTACGCACGATGCGCCCGATCAGAGCGCGTAACGTGCCTGTCTTATCCATCACGGCGAAGGCCCCGCCAGCAAAGAACAGCACCACAATAATGACTATGACTGTCAATCCGCTAGAACTCCCTAAGACTTCGATAGGAGCCACGAACCACCGCCAGAAGGGATAGTCAGGTTTCTCAATAAATTGGAAAGATGCAGGATCAATGGCCTCGCGTCCGTCCAGTTGAATACGAGTGTATTGCCCGGCAGGGACGGTAAGGGTAAGAATCCCCGCGATCATCATCAAAGCAAATAAAATACCGAGGGACTGAATGAAGGCCCGTTTTCCGATTTGTGCTCCAGCTTTTTGTTCCATGATGGCAAACTCCTGAATATGGGGGGAGAGGGAAATTTACCACAGAATTTCAAACGGACACGATGAATTCTTACCGTAAATCCCACCCAATTCAACAATTGCCGTTATACAGTTTCTCCACTTCCCCCGGCCCCACATCTGGCTCACCCCCTGGATTAATCCAAAAATCACCCCAAGATTAATCCCCTGGGGTCATTGCTTTTCGCCACCCGTTTCCGCTATCTTGGGGACATGCCCACTGCCATAAACCCGCCAGTGTTTCCCAAGTGTGGAATCTTTCACATCCCGCCTACCTTGCCTTACCCCTGGCTGGCGACCTGCGCCGGGCGGGGACTGGTGTTTGTGTTGGACGGCGGCCAACGGTTCAACGCCTACCAGGTCGCGCGGGCCATCCGCCAGCAAACGGTGCATCTCACCACCTGGCAGGCGAACGTGCAGATTGCCCGAGCCTTCACCTGCCACGAAATGACGACGCTGTTGGCCCAAACGCCCGCCACGTCCGCCCCCATCTTCATCCTGGATTTGCTCGCGACCTTCACCGACGACGCGGTGTCCGACGCCGAAGCGCACTGGCTGTTCCGCCGTTGCCTGACCCGCATCCACCACCTCGGCCAACGCGCCCCGGTCTTCGTCACCGTGCCCCCACCCCGCGGCGACGCCCGCGCCCCCTTGGGCCGCCTGCTCCGCCGCACCTTACAACCCCTTCCCCCGGAGACTTTCATGGGCAAAACCACCCCCACCGCCTCAGACTTAATCCGCGACATGGAAACTATGCTGGCAAAATTCCGGCAGGTGCTCCATCCCACCCACCGCACGCACCTGGACGCTTTAATCGTCAAAGCTAAAAAGCACACCACCGCCATCAGCCAGGCCAGCCATCTCCTGCCCATCGAGACCATCGAACTGGCGATGCTCTTGGAGCAAGAAATCGAACACGCCCACCTCGCCGCGCGCCTCGCGGCGCTAGAAAGGAAAATCCATGCCCTTGAACACGAACGCCCATGAGGGCTGGCTCCTCGAGGTCTATGCTGACGCGGAGGGGGTGGTCGGCTGGTTTCTGCTGGACAACGGCGCGCGCGTCCGGCTGAGGCAAGCCTTCCCCATCACCTTTTACGCCGCCGGGCCGGAACATCGGTTAGCCCAGTTATGCGAATTTCTCCAGGCCACACGCCCGGCTCCGACCCTCGACCGGGCGTACAAACCCGATCTGTTTGCCGGGAACCTCCCTGTCCTCGCGGTTTGCCTGCCCGGACCCGCGTCCCTGCCCCGCCTTGTTCAGCGCGTCGCCCGCCGCTTCCCGGATTTGACCTATTTCGACGTGGACATTCCGCTCTCCGTCCGCTTTGCCCATGCCACCGGCGTCTTCCCGTTCACAAAATGTCGGGTGGGGACTTATGAAGGCCAACTCTATTACCTGGAACCGCTGGAATCGCGGTGGGAAATCCAAGCGGAACTCCCGCCCCTACGCTGGATGACCCTCGTCCCGGACACCGACCCCTTTTACCAACCGCCGCGCACCCTCACCATCCGCACGGCCCACACAAGCCACATGCTCTCCTTGCACAACGGACCCGTGTTTCTCGCCCAGGTGGACGGCCTGATCCGCAAATACGACCCGGATGTGCTGATCTCGGCCTTTGGCGATACCTGGCTCTTGCCCTACCTGCTTACCCTGGCGGAAAAACACTCCCAGCCCTTCAACCCCAACCGCGACGAAACCCGTCTCCCCCGGCGTCAGGCGGCCTTCAGCTACCACACCTATGGCCGCACCGAACACCGCGGGGAACAAGTCCACCTGTTTGGTCGGTTTCATATTGACCACAAAAACGCCGCCATGTATCGGCAAAGCGATTTGTTGGGCGTCATCGAAGTCTCCCGACTCTCCGCCCTTCCCTTGCAAGAAGCCGCCCGCAAATCCCCCGGGGCAGGCATCACCGCCATGCAAATGCTTGTTGCCCTGGAAAATGGCCTGCTGATTCCCGCTCAAAAAAGCCAGGTCGAAGCCTTCAAAACCCCATTGGAACTCATTCGCGCGGATCGGGGGGGGCTGGTCGGGCAACCGGTCCCCGGCCTGCACACCCATGTCGCCGGACTGGACTTTTTCTCCATGTACGCCCAAATCATGGCCTGTTTCAACCTCTCCCCGGAAACGGTTGTCCGGGCCGGTCTCCACCCCCAAGCACGTGTCCCCGATTCGGGCATGGAAGTCTTACAGAACAAAGCGGGTCTCGTCCCCCAAACGGTTGCACCCATTCTCGCCAAGCGGAAAGCCCTCAAAGCCCAAGTCGCCGCACTGGACCCGCGCGATTGCCGCCTCCCCGCCCTCGAAGCCCTCGCCACCGCGCTAAAATGGTTACTCCTGGTCGGGTTTGGGTATATGGGCTACAAACGCTTCCGGTGGGGGCGGGTGGAAGCGCACGAGGCTGTCACGGCAATGGGGCGTCGCGCCCTGCTCCAAGCCAAAGCGGTCGCCGAAGAGAAGGGCTTTGAGGTGATTTATTTCAACGTGGATGGCTTGTTCGTCAAAAAAGCAGGGGCGCGCCACCTGCGCGATTTCCAAACCCTGCTGGAAGCCATCGAAGCCAAGACCGGTCTGACGCTTGCCCTGGAAGCGGTCTTTGCCTGGATCACGTTTCTCCCCTCCCGCCAAAACGAGGCTCTGCCCGTCGCCAACCGCTATTTCGGCGTATACCCCGACGCCGCCGGACGCCCCACCCTGAAAGTGCGCGGGCTGGAAAGTCGCCGCCATGACACCCCCCCTTTCGTGGCGGAAACCCAAACCGCCTTGCTCGACCTGCTGAAAACGGCTGACCCGGCAGACTTAAACGCCCGCCTCCCCGTCCTGGTCGAGTACCTACGCGCCCAGTTAACTGCCCTCCGCACCAGGCAAATTCCCCCCGAAAAACTGGTTTGCACCACCGTCCTGAGCCGGGAACCCACCGCCTACCGCGTTCCCTCCCCCGGGGCAAAAGCCTCGCAACGCCTCGCCGCGCAAGGCAAACGTCTCCGCCCCGGACAAAAAGTTCGCTACCTGCACACGCATCCCCAACCTGCCGTCTGGGGCTTGTCCGATCAGCCAACCCAACTGGACCTGCCGCGCTACGAGACCCTCCTGCTTCGCGCGGCCTCCAACGTGCTCCACCCCCTGGGCGTCAGCGAAGCAACTCTGCGCGTCTGGATGCACTACCCACCCCAGTGGCCCCCGAAAGTTTTTGACGGTTCGCCAGGGCCTTTGCCGCTCGAAAACTGGTTATACGCCCAACAAGAGCCTCCGTGAAGAAGCCTTTGCGGATGATGGAAGAAACACCCAAAAGCATGATCGTCCCCCAAACGCGAAAGTTTGTTGTGAATTGCGGGTTTATTGCCCCAACCTGTTTGTGCGTCAACTGGACGCACAAACAGGTAAAAATCGTTAATTGAAGTTCGCCTCGGCATCGAGTACAATGAAAACGTTCCATGTAAGGGTCTGGAAGTTGGAAAACTCGATACAGATTTCAATGTAACAACCCGTCTTGTCCAGGCCGTATGAATGGTTTTAGGGTACAGGGCGGGTTTTTGTTTTCTCTCCGGGGTTGGGAGTATGTTTTGGGCGAGGCATTTGAGGCAACCCTTCACAGGAAATCCTGGCAAAAGGATCGGCGGACGCGCTCTGCGTACTGAACAGAGACCGCGCAATTCAGGTGAAAGGGTTCCAGGAGAAAAATTAATGAACCGCTTTTTTGTCTCTCGCACCTTGCTGGCTTTGTTATGGACCCTTTTCATGGGGGTGATCGGGTCCGCGGACCTCGTGGAAAACCCACCTGCCCAAGTGGACCAGGTTTGTGATCCCGGGGCCATTTACCCGCCCAACTCGGCGTATAACCCGTGTGAGTTCCCCGAATTTTTTGAAGGCGAACCCCCTCAAAGGCAACCCCTCGCCGCCGAGACCTTAGATCACCCCGATCTGAACGTTGCCTACATCCAGCAACAACCCCGGTACGACTACACCACCACGAAAAACCAACATGCGCCGGGCGATCCGGTCTCCTTTGTCGCGACCATCGCCAATCGCGGGGCACAACCCACCGGGGAGTTTGCCTATGCATGGCAGATCGATGGCCTTGCGGTCGCACAAGGAACCCACCCCAGCCTTCAGCCGGATGAAATGGCGCAAGTCACTTTTGGGTGGGTGTGGGAAACCGGGCCACATACCGTGTCCCTGACCCTTGACCCCGCCAACAGCCTGGTCGAAGTCTCGGAACTCAACAATGAAGTGACGGATCGCACGAACGCGTTGGCGGTAGGCTTTTGGGTAGAGCGCAGTGTGTACGAATGGTTCAATGACAATCAAGTCTATCTTGGCCTTGGCAGTGTTTCCTGGGATGATTGGGCGCAACGGCAGTTGGCCCATTGGAATCAAATGTTCGTAGAAGCGGTTTCGCCGTTGACCCCGGAGGGCATTGTGGAGCGGGTTCGGCTGGATAAAGTCACCATTTTGGAAGATGGCGCATACCCCAATTGTGCCAATACTTTCTGGCCGGAAGATAAAACGGTAGACCTGGTGTGGGGCTTTATCTCTGAATCAGTGGGGGTACCGAGTGGTCATACCTGTAGTACGCTCAACTTTTATCAAATTTACCCACAATTTCAAGTGCTTGAATTACCTTTGCTCCATGAGATGACTCATGCTCGCTATCTGATTGATTTGTATGGTCTCAATCTTGGCTTGGGTGCCGCGTTTCTCAGTACCTCAGTAGATAACGCCACAACCACCCTGCCTGTTACGCGCGATGTAACCAACGCACTGGATTTTCCTCTTCCCGCGTACCTTGCGGTCGGAGGAGAGTTGATCGTATGTCAAACCCGCGCGGGGATGGCTTTTTCGAACTGTACCCGAGGGGCGGATGGCACTCTCCCGCGCTCACACAATACGGGGACAGTCATCAATCTTGCCAATGTCCGCATCCAGGATGGGGCGGGCAATCTGGTGCAGGGAAGTTCCGCCCTCCCCCTTGTTGGGAACTGGCAGGATCATCTTTACTACAATCGGTACGAGGCAGTAGACCTCATGGGGAGTGGAGGGGGCTACGGCCAACATTCGGCCTATGCCTGGAATCGGATCGCGGGCCAACGCCCCATCTGCGGAAATTACAACGCCCCGTGTAATATCGGGGAATATCTCAATGAAATCCCCGCCGCGAACCTGCTGGAAATCCGCGATCTGAATGGGAACCCCCTCGAAGGCGCACACATTGAGATGTACTACGCCCGCCCGGTGGCCGTCTGGTATGGCAAGTATTTCC
>JABWBV010000715.1 GCA_013359445.1 Anaerolineales bacterium
TCCAAAAGATCAAGTGCCGCGCCTGCCCATGGATGCCTGTACACATCCGCTGGGCTGTCGCGCCTTTTATCAACCCTTTTTGGAAGAAATTTATCCTTAGACACTCCGCCTGGTCTTTCGCTTCTGAAAAGTTCAGATAACTACCAAGATTTTCCCTAAAAAAAGGACTGGGGAAGGGTTGTACAACCCTTCCCCAGTCCTTTTTTCGCGTTTTCAAACCGTTTTCAGATATCTTCGGACGGTGGTTCAGACACATCACGCAGGTAATGTTCCACCCTGGCAAATGCTTGGGCCTGCGTAGTGATTTGCCCATCGGCCTGCGCCTCCCGGATCATTTCCAAAATTTTCCCGATTTCCGGGCCAGGGGAGAGCTTGAAAGTTTCAAGCAGATCGTGCCCATTTAGAAGTGCGGGGGGATTCACGCTTTCTTCTGGCCTTTCCCACCAGGCTTCTAACAATTCCCGCAAAATATCCAAATAATGATTCCACGTGTCTTGCGCCAGCGTGGTGCCGTAGGTTGCTAAAACATCGGCGAGAGCGAGTAGGCAAATATCAACCCCCGCCTCGCCCGTATCCCGAAAAAACCGATAAATCGCCCGGCGAGAGGGTAGTTTATCAACCTGGGATAACAAATGCGGGCGCATATGATAACGCACGATGTTTTTTAAACGGGCAATTTCCGGGTTACTCAAATGAAACGCCTGCGCGCGCCGCACAAGCATCTCCGCCCCGGTTTGATCATGACCGAAGAAACGGATGCGCCCGGCCTCGTCTTCCTGACGGGTGGCGGGTTTGCCAACATCATGGTACAGCGCGGCGAGAACCAACAACGCCTGCCAGGGTCGGTCGGGGGAAACCGGGGTTTGCAGGTGGGTGTGAAATTGTGTGCGATACCGGCCCAAACGGAGCACCATTAACCCCATCGTTAAGCTCCCTGCCGCGTCGGGGTCATGCGCCAAACGGGCGAGCAGGTTTAGCACTTTCTCCAAATTTTGGACTGTTTGCAGGGTATGTTGCCAGACATCGTCCACATGCGGGGGGGATTGGGTGACGCCTTTGAGGGCGGGTAATTCGGGAAAGACCCGCGGCAGGGCACCGAGCAAATCCAGGGCACGCAATGCGGTCGCGACCTGGCTCCCGCCCAGGATACGGAGAATTTCATCCCGTTTACGCTCGGTGGAGACAGCGTCCAGCCCTTCCACCGCCGCCCGCATGAGGTGGCGTGTCTCCGGGGCGATTTGTAGGTTGTAGGTGGTGGCCAGCCGCACGGCGCGGAGGATGCGGAGGGGATCATCTTGCAGGGCCGTGGAGGAACAGGCGCGCAGGCGTTTGGCAAGGAGGTCTGCCGCCCCGCCGAGGGGGTCAAGGAGTTGATCGGGCGTGTTTACGTCCACTGCCATCGCGTTGATGGTGAAGTCGCGGGCGCGGAGGTCACTTTCGAGGTCGGGGCCGCGGAAGGTGGCAAAGTCCATGAAGTAACGTTCCCCCGCGCGGGCCAGATCTGCATTCGGATGGGGGAGGACAATCCGTCCGGTGCCGCGTTCTTCGTCGAGGGGGAAGAAGGGGACTTGGAGGGTGTTGGCTACTCGCCGCGCGATCTGGTTCCCGTCGCCTTCCAAGACAAAATCGAGATCATGGGTGGAGCGGTTGAGCAGGGCATCCCGGACGGCCCCTCCGACGAGGTAAATGGGAAGATTTTTGGGGAGGGCGGGGCGAATTTGATCCAGGAGGGTGGAAAAGGAGAGGGGAGGAGAGGTAGGCACGTAGATGATTTCCGGGTTTTCTTTGAAACGGGTGGCTTTGGCGGCGTGGAGGGCTTGCCGGGGGGTGCCCCCTTGTCCAACGACGCGACCGCGGAGGATGGCAACCCATCGTCCGGCGTATGCAGAGAGATTGGTGGGATCGGTCCCCCTGTTGGGCATGGAATCACTCTGAGGGTTGGTAGCGTGCGGGGTCTACGGCGGCGATGAAGGGCAGTTGGCGATAGTGTTCGTCAATGTCCAGGCCATAGCCAAAGACGAATTTGTCGGGAATGGCAAACCCGCAGTAGTGAACGGGGATTTGGACTTTGCGGCGTTCGGTTTTGTCGAGGAGGGTACACACGCGTAGGGTTTTGGGGTGGCGGGTTTCCAGGATTTCGAGCACGGTTTTGAGGGTGTAGCCGCTGTCGATGATGTCTTCGACGAGGATGACGTTGCGGTTGTAGATGTCGGTTTTGAGGTCAAAGTTGATGCGAACGTGGCCGGTTGATTCACGGGCACCGACACCGTAGGAGGAAACAGCCATAAAGTCGATGGTGTGGTCGATGGTGATGCGGCGCATCAAATCGGTGAGGAAGAGGACGCCACCGCGGAGGATGCAGATGAGGAGGAGGTCTTGCCCGGCGTAGTCTTGGCTAATTTTCGCGCCCAGTTCGGCTATGCGCTTTTGTAGGGTGTGTTCGTCGATGAGGATTTCTTGGAGAAATTCGTGATAGTCCTGCATGGTTAATCCTTGGGGATTTTGTGGCATCTCCGGCAACGGGCTTCGTACATTTCCTGGGCACCGACAATGATGACCGGGTCGTGGTAGTGAGCGGGGTGGCCGTTGACGAGGCGTTGGGTGCAATAGGCAGGTTCGCCACAAATGATGCAGATGGCTTGCAGTTTGTCCACCTGATCGGCGAGGGAAAGCAGTTGGGGGATGGGGCCGAATGGTTCGCCGCGAAAGTCCATATCTAACCCGGCGACGATGACGCGGATGCATTCGGCGCGCAGCGGCACCTCGACCCTGCTCGCCGTGTCGCTGCTGAGCAGCTTCTCCACCGCCACGCAGTAGGCCAGGTTGGCGTTCATCGCGCAGACGTAGTCGACGCGGTCGGTATAGGGCACGAACATCGGCCACTCGACGCACTCGCCGATCTTCTCGATCGAGCGGTGCAGGTAGCCGTGGTCGGGTGTGCAGTTGGCGACCACCTCGCCGTCGGTGTCGACGATCAGGCGCAGCACCCCGTGCGTCGCCGGGTG
>JABWBV010000090.1 GCA_013359445.1 Anaerolineales bacterium
CACCGAAGACACCGAAGCCATCTCCGCCCTCGCCAACGAACGCCAGATCGGCCTCGCCGTCGAGCTCGCCAAGGAAGCCGCCACATACGACGGCGTCACCCTCCCGCCCGACCAGGCGCGCAAAATGAAGCTCCTCAAACTCTCCCTCTCCCTCGCCGCGCCCTCTGATCCCAAACTCCGCGAAGAGACCACCAAACTCGCCGCCGCCATGGAAGGCGCCTACGGCAAGTTCAAGGTCTGCCCCGACGGCATCACGCCCCCCAACGAAAAGTGCATCGCCGAATCCCAAATCTCCCGCATCATGGCCGAAAGCCGCGACCCCAAGGAACTCCTCCGCGTCTGGTCCGGCTGGCACAACAACGCCCCGCCCATGCGCAAGGACTACGCCCGCTTCGTCGAACTCGCCAACCAGGGAGCCAAGGAACTCGGCTTTGCCGACTCCGGCGCCATGTGGCGCTCCAAGTACGACATGCCCCCCGACGAGTTCGCCAAGGAACTCGACCGCCTCTGGACCCAAGTCAAGCCCCTCTACGACTCCCTCCACACCTACGCCCGCAAACGCCTCCGCGCCAAATACGGTGACGCCGTCCCCGCCACCGGACCCATCCCCGCCCACCTCCTCGGCAACCTCTGGTCCCAATCCTGGGACAACGCCTACCCCCTCATGGCCCCCGCCGGCTCCGACATGGGCTTCGACCTCACCCAAATCCTCAAGGCCCGCAAATACGACGAGCGCGAAATGGTCCGCGCCGGCGAGCGCTTCTTCACCTCCCTCGGCTTTGAAAAGCTCCCGCAAACATTCTGGGAACGCAGCATGTTCTCCAAACCGCGCGACCGCGAAGTCGTCTGCCACGCCTCCGCCTGGGACGTCGACAACGTCAACGACCTCCGCATCAAAATGTGCATCCAGATCACCGGCGAAGAGTTCGCCGTCGTCCACCACGAGCTCGGCCATAACTTCTACCAGCGCGCCTACAACACGCAACCCTTCCTCTTCCGCGACTCCGCCAACGACGGCTTCCACGAGGCCATCGGCGACACCATCGCCCTCTCCATCACGCCCGAATATCTCGTGAAGCTCGGCCTCCTCGCCAAGCCCACCGACCCCTCCAAGGACACCGGACTCCTCCTCCACCGTGCCCTCGAAAAGGTCGCCTTCCTGCCCTTCGGTCTCCTGGTCGATCAATGGCGCTGGAAGGTCTTCTCCGGCGAGGTGAAGCCCGAGCAATACAACGCCGCCTGGTGGGAACTGAAGAAGAAGTATCAGGGCGTCGCCCCCTCCGCCGCCCGCGGCGAAGAGTTCTTCGATCCCGGCGCCAAGTATCACGTCCCCGGCAACGTCCCCTACACGCGCTACTTCCTCGCCCACATTCTCCAGTTCCAATTCCACCGCGCCCTCGCCAAGGCCGCCGGCTGCACGCAACCCCTCCACCGCTGCTCCATCTATGAAAGCAAGGAAGCCGGCGCCAAGCTCCAACAAATGCTCGCCATGGGCGCCAGCAAACCCTGGCCCGAAGCCCTCAAGGCCATGACCGGCGAAGACAAAATCGACGCCACCGCCATCCTGGACTACTTCGCCCCGCTCAAACAGTGGCTCGACGAGCAGAACAAGGGCGAAACCGTGGGATGGTAGCCCGCCCGGCCATCTCCGGCGTCCTCCTTTTTACCCTCGCGGCGGGAGCGAAAGCGACCGCCGCCCCCCCCACCTCGCGGGGCAACGCCGCCAAACCCACCTTCACCGACGTACTTTGCCCCCCCTCCCAGTCCGGGTTCTGCGCCACAATCACCGGCAAATCCCGGACCGCCTCCGCCACCGCCTCCCCAAACGCCCCCGTCACCACCACCACCGGCGACAACCCCGCCTCCAACGCCACTTCGGCCATATGCCGCACCAACGGTTTTCCCTGCCAATCCAATAACTGTTTTGCCTGACCCAGCCGCCGCGATGCCCCTCCGGCCAACACCACCCCGGCAATTTTCTCGTGCATCGCAAACACCGGGACACTTGTTTCCAGCGAGGAAATCCCTACCCCATCAAACTCATCCAGCAACCTCTCCACCATCCCCCGCGCCTGACTCTGCCGTGCCACCGTCTCCGCCTGATTCAACAATACCACCCGCCGCGTTCCCCTCGGAATGTTTTTCATCCCCCCCTCGGCATGGGTCAGCACCTGCACCAACGCCGCCCCCGTCACCACCTCGCCCAACGCCATTCCCGCCAACGCCGCAAATCGCTCCGGGCGGTGAACCCAATCTGCCCCCAACACCTGCCCCAGCCCGCTCAACCCCGCCACCACCACGACCGTATCCACAAACGCCGGGATTGCTGGTTCGTGGGCGGCAGGGGCTTTTAACGGACGCTGACGGGAGCCATCCGCCTCGATCAACAACGGACACTTCAGTGCGTCCGCTACCGCGCGGATTTCGGCCAGTGTGCGGTCATCCACCCCGCGCGTGCGGTCATCCCCCCCGTTGGGGCCGGTAAACAGACAGATGCCCGCGCCAACGTCCGCCGCGCGCACTTCCGCCGGGGAAGTGACCACGAAATGTCGATCCGCCAGCTTGAGTTGTTCCGTGGCGAGGTGCGTGGTGGCGGTCACCAACACTGGCCCGTTCCACGCCCGCGCGAGTTGGAACATCCCCGTAGTTTTCCCCCCCGCGCCAACAAATGCGAGCCGTGTATGGGTTGTGAGACGTAAGGCTAAGGAGAGGTTCATCAAAAAAGTGCTTCAGTCGTGACGAGTTTTGTCGTTGATAGGAACGCCTGCCGTCATCACGAAGCAGGTTATCCCCACAAGTGTGCCCGAATATCCGGCCTGGTCAACACCGCCTCCAACACCCCGCCCCCAATCGCCAGCGCCTTGTCCGACACCTGATAACAATATGCGGGATCGTCGCGGGGGTCCACATCCCCCAATTTCATCCCGCGGGTGACGTGTAAACCAGGGTGGAGCAGGCCGCGCACAATGCCCGCAAAGGGGGCAGAGATGGGTTCACCTGCGACATTGGCTAACGGCTGACCCAATTCCACGTGATCGCCAATTTCGACGTGGCTTCGGAAAATCCCCTCCGCCGGGGCGCGGAGGACGCGCCGGGGGTCGCCTTCGGGTTGGCGGGTATCAGATGTTGGTGGGGTGTCCCACAGGACGCGTCCGAGGGTGTGGCCGCGTTGGGTTTCGATGGCGGCGTGGCAGTTTTCGCCGGGGATAAAGCCGGGGCCGAGGCCGATGACGAGAGGGGCGGCGTCCATGCCCAGGTCAGGGGGGCGTTTGGTGAGACGGGCGTCGATGAGGATGTGATGTGTGATGCCTGATGCGTGACGGATGGTGGTTGGAGGGTCAATTAAGACGGGAATGTCACCAGATTGGAGGATTTGGAGGGCGTGCTCGGGACTGTCTGCGCGGCGGGCGGTGACGCCTTCGATGGTGATTTCTCCGCGGTAAACAGCCTCAGCAAACGAAACGGTGCGGCGCACGGCCAGCGGGTGGGCCAGTTCAGTGATCAAGACGCGGATGCCCGCCCGGTGCAGACGCAAAGCGACGCCGGAGGCTAAATCGCCGCCGCCGCGTATGAGGAGGATGTTCGTCAAATCTTCCCCAACCCCTTCAATACCCGCTCTGGGGTGAGTGGAAAATCGTCAAACCACACACCGATTGCATCGTGAACCGCGGCGGTGATGGCAGGGGCCAGGGGGATGTAGGGCATCTCGGCCATGCCGCGCGCGCCCCACGGCCCGATGGGGGCGGGGTATTCCAGAATTTGGGCGTGAACGCGGTCCGGGATGTCTAACACGCCGGGGATCAGGTAAGTGGAGAAGTTGGGGTTGAGGGCGCGCCCGTCTTTTTGGATGAAATTTTCGAGCAGGGCATATCCGGCGGCTTGCACAACGGCCCCTTCGATTTGCCCTTCGATTTGCTGGCGGTTGATCGCCTTGCCCACATCGTCCGTACACACCAAATCGAGAATGTGGATTTGCCCGGTTTCGGTGTCCACTTCGACCAGCGCGGTTTCAGCCACATATCCGTAGGCAAAATTGGGGTCACATTCACCTGTTTCGGGGTCATAAATGGTGGTGCGTGGGGGTTTGTATTGGTATGTGCCCATGGCGGGGCGGTCTTCATCCTGCCATTTTTGCAGGGCGATTTCGACAGCTCCTCGCACAGCGTTCCCGGCCATAAACGTCATCCGGGAGGCTGAAACACTGCCGGAGTTGTGGGAGGTGGCGGTGTCTGATGCGACCAGCCGCACGCTTTCCACCGGGACGCCCGCCGCTTCTGCCGTCATCTGGCGGAGGGCAATGTGCGAGCCTTGACCCACTTCTGCCGCGGCGTGGTAGAGAATGACCTCTTCGATTTTTCCCGTCCCCCGAATTTCTACCGTGGCCCAACATTCTTCCGGCGCACCGAAGGAAAAGCCTACGTTTTTGTATCCGGCGGCAAACCCGAGGCCGCGTTTAATGGTTGAAGGTTGAAGATTGTCGGTTGTCGGTTCTTCACCCTTCAACTTTTCAACTTTCAACGTTTCCATTTCCGCCGCGCACGCCTCGATCACCTGGGGCATACTCACCCCGGGCGGGAAGGGGCTGTTGACCGGGAGCAGAGACCCCTCTCGGATCGTGTTCCGTCGCCGGATTTCGACCGGGTCCAGGCCCAGGGCTTCGGCGAGTTTGTTCATTTGCTGTTCGGCGGAGAACGCGGCCTGGGGTCCCCCAAACCCGCGGAAGGCTCCGCCAGGAATGTTATTCGTATAGACCGCGTAGGCATCCACTTTGACGTGCGGGATTTCGTACGGGCCGGTACACATCAGGGTGGCGTTGCCCATCACTTTGGTGGAGGTGTACGCGTAGGCCCCACCGTCTTCGATCACTTCCACCTGCGCGGCGAGCAGTTTGCCATCCTTGTCCGCACCCCATTTTGAGCGAATCACATACGCGTGCCGTTTGTGGTGGCCGATCATGGATTCTTCCCGCGACCAGATGATCTTGACCGGGCGGTTGATCCCGCGCTGGTGCAAGCGCCACGCGGCAAGGGCGAGGATGATCTGCACGGACATATCTTCCCGCCCGCCGAACGCGCCCCCAATCGCGGGGTAAATCACCCGCACCTGCTCCCGCGGGAGGCCAAGCGCGTGCGCGATCTGTTCCTGATCTTCGTGGGTCCACTGCCCGGCGACTTGTACGGTCACGCGGCCTGCTTCGTCGATGTACCCCACCCCGGCTTCGGGTTGCAAAAAGGCATGTTCCTGCACGGGGGTTCGGTATTCACTCTCGACTACGACGGCGGCTTCGGCAAAGGCGGGCGCTACCTCCCCTTTGCGAATCCGGTAGTGGTGCATGATGTTGCTGTTGGGGACGGCCCGAATGGAGGGGTATGTTTCCACGTCCGGGTGAATGAGAAACGCGCCGGGTTGCATCGCTTCGAGCACGTCGGAAACCACCGGGAGGTCTTCGTATTCGACGTCGATCTGGGCGACCGCGTGGGACGCAATCCGTTCGGTTTCTGCGACCACGAGGGCGACCTGATCCCCGATGAAGCGGACGCGTTCGGCGTGGGGTTTGTTCGAGCCGGGGCCGCAGAGCACAGGTTGGTCGGAGGTGATCAGCCCATATTCGTTGTTGGGAACATCTTTGGCCGTGAAAACGGCCAGCACGCCGGGGAGGGATTCGGCCCGCGAGGTGTCCACGCGGCGAATGTGCGCGTGCGGACGCCGGGCGAAGAGGATTTTCATGTACGCCTGGTTGGGGAAGTTTAGATCGCCGGGGTATAAGGCTTGCCCGGTGACTTTTCCCAGTGCGTCGTGACGAATGACAGGTTCTTCAAATGCGGACATAGGGTTTCGTGTTAGCGGCTCTTTTTAACTTTGCGTTTTTTGAATTCTCTGGGATCAGCATCCAGGGGGCCGTAGCGGGAGCCACTGCTCACGCGGAAGATCATTGCATAAACGACGGTAAGCAAAATAAAGCCCAAAAAGCTGATCGTGGCGGTGACCACCAGGATATAGGGGAGGGGCAACCAGCCAAAGCCCGGAATATTGACTTGAAAGGCCAGGTCTGAGGTGAGGGGGAAGTATTTTTGGGGAATTTTCTCATCGTATAACACCGTGGCGATTGCAAAGGAGATGATAGGCACCAGGATGATTAACAAACAGCCAATTCCACGCCAGACGGGATGAACCGGGTCTTTGTGTTCGGGTTCAGGTTCGCGATATCTTTGAGTCATAAAATCAACCTCCAAATAAAAAATGAGGATAACTACTCAGCCAGGGTCGAGATTAGCCCGAAAAAAGGGTATTCCCTGACGTTGACGCCTCTATTTGGCCGCGTGGGCCATAGCTTCCAGAATTTTATAGTAGCCGGTGCAACGACAAAGGTTGCCCGTGATGGCCTGCCGCAGTTCGTCCGGGGTGGGGTGGGGACATTCTTCCAGCAATTTGGCCGCAGACATGACAAAGCCGGGGGTGCAATAGCCGCATTGCACCGCGCCACTGGCGATAAATTCGGTTTGAACGGGGTGCAGATGCCCATCGTGGGACAACCCCTCAATGGTGATGATCTCGGCCCCGTGCGCGCGGGGCGCGGGGACCAGACAGCTCATCACCGCGGCCCCATCGAGAAAGACCGTACACGCGCCACATTCGCCTTCCGCACAGCCTTCTTTGGTGCCAATTAGCCCCACATCTTCGCGAAGCCAGCGCAGGAGGGTTTTATCGTGCCCGTTGGTCGTTTCCACCCATTGACCGTTGACGCGGGCGCGGATGACCTCGGGCGATGGGACATCACCCGAGGTCACATCACCCGAGGTGGGTTGGGCCGGGGTGCGGAGAAGGATCGGGGTGTCAGGCAGATGTCCCTGTTCTTGGCCCTGCATGATGGCACGTAACCCGCGCAGGGTGCAGACGCGGACCATTTCCAGCCGATAGGCCGCGGAGCCACGCACGTCGTCAATGGGTTTGGCGGCGTGTTGGGCGAGGTGGGCGGCTTGTTCGATGGTGGCCAGGGTGAGGGGTTTGCCTTTGAGGGCGGCTTCGGCTTCGGGCGCGTGGACGATGACTGGGGTAACTGCGCCGAGGGTGATGGATGCGTTCACCACCTCATGCCCCAGTCCTTGCTCACCCGCTGGGAGGGGGGCGGCGAAGGTGAGTACCATCGCGACATGGACAACGGAAATGGCCTGGGCGCGGCGCAGGCCGAGTTTCACGAACGTGCCGCGCTGGTTGGGCTGGAGCGCAGGGAAGGCGATGTCCACGAGCATTTCGTCGGGGTCCATGACGGTGCGGCGGAACCCTGCGTAAAATTCGGCGAAGGGGACGGTGCGTGTGCCCCGCGTGGATTGCAGGGTGATCTGTGCGTCGAGGGCCATGAGCGGGGTGATGGTATCGTTGGCGGGGGAGGCGGTGATGATGTTTCCGGCGACGGTGCTCCGATTACGAATTTGGGGTGCCCCCACCTGCCAGGCGGCGAGCGCAAGCGGGAGACCGTACTGCCGCAGAAGGGGGGAGGCGGCGCAGTCGTTGTGGGTGACGAGGGGACCCAGGTGGATCATGTCGTCCGTTAGGCGAATTTCGTTCAAACCGGGGAGGCGGGTGATGTCTATGAGGGTGTCAAGGTTTTTGCGGGCGCCCCGTTCGATTTCTAGAATCAGGTCGGTTGCGCCAGCGACGAGGCGGGCGCGCGAGCCGTGGGCGGAGAGGGCCTGGAGGGCCTGTTCAAGAGTTGTTGCGTTGAGATAAGTGTGCCACATGGGGGAGGATGGGAGGATGAATTGGTGATTGAGTAAGGAAATTATAGCACTGCTCATGCGATTAGGGATGTCTGGGCAAGGTGGAAGGGTTTGGAGAAGGATGGGCAACGGGTGCTATAATCTGCGCCGCGGTTTTCGTGCCCCATTTTGAGGTATTCAGGATTTATTGTGACGACTTTTAGCTTGTTGGCAATTTTAGGCTCAGCTTGTATTCATGTGGTTGCGCATGTGGTCTTGCGTCGCGCGCGGAGCCGCATGGCCGCTGTGTGGTGGGTGTTGTTTTTTAGCGGGGTAATATTTTTGCCGGTAGCGGTGGGGATGTGGCGGCCTATTTCGTGGCCAGCCTGGGGGATGATGGGGATCAGTGCGGTGTTTGAGGCGGGATATTTTTATGCGATTGCCAGAGCTTATTCTTTTGAGACGATTTCGATTGTGTATCCGCTCGCGCGGGGCACCGCGCCGATCTTTTTACTCCTGTGGGCGGGGCTGGGGTTGAAGGAACCGATCCAGGCGGGGGGCGCGGCGGGCGTTTTTACGATTGCCCTGGGCTTGTATGTGATCAATCTACCTCATTGGCGCGCCTGGCGCGAGCCTTTGCGGGCGTTGGCGCGGCCTGGGTCACGGTGGGCGTTGGGGGCCGGGTTGTGTATTTCGTTGTATTCGTTTGTGGATCGGTTGGGAATTGAGTTATTGGAGCCTTTTTTGTACACCTATATGGCATTGTGGCTCACTTGGGGGCTGTTGACCCCCTTGATTTGGCGGGAAGTGGGAAAACAAGCCCTGTTGGAGGCGTTCCATACCTCCAAATGGGCCTTGATGCTTGCCGGGCTTACGACCACCGCGGCCTATACCATTGTCTTATACGTCATCATCCGTGGGACGCCTGCCAGTTATGCGGGCGCGGTGCGCGAGTTCAGTGTGGTACTGGGGGTTTTGGTCGGGATGTTTTTTTTGAAAGAAGAAGGCTCCGGGATGCGTATTGTGGGGGCCATGATCGTAGCCGGGGGCGTTGCCATCATCAAGTTTTTAGGATAAAACAACGCCATGACCTCTTCGATTTCCCTTTCTTCACCCTCGGGTTTTAAGCCAGGCATTTTTCTTTTTGGCGGCGTGCAATTGAGTCTCGGGATCGCCGCCGCGCTTTGGGCGGGGCGTATTTGGGCACGGGCCGAAGTGGGGCTTCCGGCCTCTTTTTGGGGCGCGGTGGCCCTGGCAATATTTTTGTTCGGCCTCGCACAAATCAACCTGGTGGGGCCATTGCGCGCCCTGAGGGGACATCGCCCCCCGCCGAAACTGGCGCTCCCTTACCGGTTGGCCCCCCGGTTCGGGGAGGTGCTCACGGTTTGGCCTCTGTTTTCGCTGGCGTTTGCGTTTGGCGCCCCCGTGGTTCCCATGATATTTTTTTTGTTGCGAGTGGAAGGGGATTTGGCGGAATTCAACTTGATCTGGGTTGGTCTGACACTGACCGGGGCGTTGTTAGGGGGCGCGACGTTTTGGCTGGGGCTAAAAAAACTGTTTGAACATTTCAACGGCAGTCAGACCTTTGTGGAAGCCTCCGCCGAAACGGTCAAGCCAGGTGAAAGTTTTTCGGTATTTGTTCGGCATCTCCCCGGAAAAATCTGGGCTGGAGAAATTCAGGTGAAGGTGGTGTGCCAAACCGAAGATACGCGCCCGCGAAAAGGGGGAAAGGTGGTCGAAAAAACGGTGCTGTTTGAACAGGTGATCCAGCCCCCCATTTCCCTGACTTCCGCGGGGTGGCAAGGCACCTGGCATGTGCCCCTCCCGGAAGGGGTCCCGTTGAGTGAGCCACATCCAAATGTGGATACGATGTGGGGCATCGAGGTGCGCGTTCAAATTCCCAACGCGCCCGACTTTGTCGAAATGTATGGGTTTATAGTGGATGATCCAGAATTGCGGGCGCGCTGGGAAAAAGAATGGGCGGCGCAGGATGCGGCAGACGAGGCCGCCCTAGCGGATGATGGTGGGTAAGTAGTGATAAAACGTGGCCGTGGGGCAGACAATGGGCTGGGTTTGGCCGATTTTGACAAAGTCCAGATCCCCCGTGTCCAGGGCCTGGAGGTCAAGGGTGTAGGTTCGCCCGCACCGGGCCGCGAAATCCAGCGCCACTGAGGTGGGGACGTAGTTGCCCGTGAGGGGGTCCTCGGCGGAAGCACCAAAGTCGTAAATGACCAGATTGTTGGCGGTCAGGTTAAAGGAGACCAGTCGCTCATTCTCTGCGATGCCAATGGTGAACGGCTCGACCGAGAGTTTGCAGGAGGTGGGAGTGACGAGGTAACACCCCGCTTGCAGGGACCCGACCAGCACGGTGGGCGCGGCGACCGCGCGGGGGGTGTCCCCACGATTTGTCAGGATCAGCCCCCCGGTGAGGGCCAGTAACCCTAGAATCAACGCGATAAAAAAGAAAGATTTTTTCATGTTCAGGGCACGGAAGACGGGCAGGTAAATTCGGCAGTAGACCCGACCACGTAGATGATTTCTCCATCGCCTTCGTCCCGGGCGAGCAATTCGACTTCGTAGGTTTCGCCACAGGTGGCGGCAAAGTCTTGGGCGACAAGGGCTGGGGTGTAATCTCCCGCGGGGCGATAGTCGGCGTTTTGATCGGTTTTGAACTGGTAGATGATGGCCCCGTTGGCGCGCAATTGAAACTCCACGAGGTCTTCGTTGTTTCCGTCGTCCACGTTGATGGTGAAGGGGTCTACGTGAATTTTACAGCTATCCGGGGCGGCGATGTAACAGCCGCCACTGACGCCGCTTTGGAACACTTCGGGCGCGGCGGTGACTTTTTCCTGCCGGAAGGCCACAAGGGCGGCAACGGTCGCCAGCAGGACTAGGATGAAGAGAGTGGCAAAAGAGAGGGCTTTTTTCATGGGGGGTTCCTTTTTTGGGGGACAAATCTTTTTGGAGACCTAAAGGGCCTCTGCAGGAGGCATGGTTTTTGCAGAGTGCTTTAAGTTTACCGCAAGTTTAAGCAAGAAACGGAGCCTGGGTTCCAGACTCCGTTTCGGTTTAAGCAAGGGGTATTGAAATTCCTGACACCCCAGATGGTTTATGGGGCGGTGTTGTTATAGAACCAGTTGTAGGCGTAGTAGCCGCTGGTGGGGCTTTGCAGGCGGATGGCGATCTGGTATTGCCCTTTCAACGCGTCGGGGATGGTGTACGTGGCAGAAAAACTGCCCCCCGCACCGGAAGCCTGGGTCCCGACGACCACGCCCCCGACTCCTTTGGTGCCTATGTACCCCATCGTGACCGTGAAACTATCGTTGGCGGGGAAATTGCTCGTCAGGATCGTGACAGTGGAGTCTTTCACGACGCTGGAAATCCCAAAGGTGGGGATGGTGGTTGTGGGGCCGGGGGTGGGGGTGGGTTGTCCGCCTGTGCCGCCGCCCGCGGTGTTGTTGTAGAACCAGTTGTAGGCGTAGTAGCCGCTGGTGGGGCTTTCCAGGCGGATGGCGATCTGGTATTGCCCTTTCAACGCGTCGGGGATGGTGTAGGTAGCGGAGAAGGTCCCGCCCGCGCCGGAAGCCTGAGTCCCGACGAGGATGCCGTTGACGCCTTTGGTGCCCATGTACCCCATCCGCACGTTAAATGTATCGCCTGCCGGGAAGTTGGCGGTGGTAATGGTGACCGTTGAGTCTTTTACCACGCTGGCGATGGAGAAGGTGGGGATGGTGAAAGGGGTGCTGGTCGGGCCAGGGGTGGCCGTTGGGCCAGGGGTGGCTGTCGGGCCAGGGGTGGGCGTCGCCACGGGGGTTCCGCTGTTGCTTCCGGCGGTATTGTTGTAGAACCAGTTGAAGGCGTAGTAACCGCTGGTGGGGCTTTCCAGGCGGATGGCGATCTGGTATTGCCCTTTCAACGCATCGGGGATGGTGTAGGTGGCGGAGAAGGTGCCCCCTGCGCCGGAAGCCTGGGTGCCGACCAAAATGCCGTTGACGCCTTTGGTGCCCATGTACCCCATCCGCACGTTAAATGTGTCGCCTGCTGGGAAGTTGGCGGTGGTGATGGTAACGGTTGAATCCTGGACGACGCTTTGAATGAAGAAGGTGGGAATGGTGGCTTCATTCATGGAGGCCAGGGTGGCGGGGACGGGCGCAAGTAAGCCCATCAGGACCAGGGCTGAGATGATAAATCTTGTTGACAAGATTTTGGCGGAAAAGAATGTTTTCATAAAGTCTCTCCTTCAAAAAAATGGTTGCGAAAACAGAATTGAAAAATGAATGGGCGATTTGTGCCTTTCCTGATCCGTAATCGCATTCGTGACGTATGCACACTATACCCCGATTCCGGGGACGATTCAATAACGAGTTAACGACAGGTGCATATTAATTGTTCCGAAATTCCCAGTGGTATCTGGTGGCGATTTTCAAGAGAGTCACTATAATTATTTAAGTTTTGTCCTCGTTGAAACCATCTTGTCTCGTCTGAGGAGTTAGGGAATGAAAAAAGATTTACACCTCGCCTTTCATTGGTTCACTCATCCAAATGAACAGCCCCAAAGTTTTTTGACTTCTGAGGGGATTCAGTTAGTGGATGAAATTCAGGTTGCGTTGAGTACGCACGCCATCGACAATGCCACGCGCATTGCCAGGCATCTTTTTTTTGTCTCCAATTTAGATCGAAGAGAAGTGGGAGAAATTTTGCTCCGTACGGCCATTTACGCGGTCTTGTTGAAAGAAGAAGCCTACCTGCTTTTTGCAAAAGAACAGGTTCAGCGCGCCGCCGAAACTTTTGTTAATCGCGATTTGCATAGCCGGGCCTTTGCCCTTTGGTTCGTTGGGTATATATCCTGGCAAATTCCGATGGGCCAACGCGAGGCGATTCGCCAATGGGATCAATGCCGTTATTTGCTCAACTTGCTCTCTTATTCCCACGTTTCTCCCGCGCCTGATTGGTATCAAAAAGTTCGCTTTCTGATCGTCGAAGCGTTCTTCAACACCAGGATGCGGGAACAATACTACCCTCTAAAAGACGTGCGGCATACACGCCTCCGCCCTTCTCCCCAACCCTCCATTCCCACCGCCCCTCCGACCAAACCCAAAGCCCCTCCTTCTCGGTTGATCATCCGTACCATTCCCGTTTATCAATACGTTCCTGCCGGAGGCTGGGGCGTGGTAGACCCAGACGAAGTCGGGCATTTGGAAGTCGAAAAATTAATGATGGAAGGCAAACCCTATCAAGCCATAGACCTGGTAGGACGCGGGCGGGTGACCCTCCGTGAAAACGAACCCTATGCCGTGGTGCATATCAAAGGCACCAGCATGAATAAACTCAACATCGAAGATGGCGACTACGTGGTGATCCATCGCCAGGAAGATGCCAGTCACATGGATGTTGTCTTGGCTGAACGCATCACACTGGATTCAGAAGCCACCCTCAAACGCTACTATAAACAAGGCCGCATCCTTGAACTACACCCGGAAAGTAACGATCCCAGTCATCCCATCTTACCCGTCGAAAAACGGGATGACCTGCGAATTCTCGGCATCGCCATCGCCGTCCTCAAACCACTCCCTCCTGAACACGAATAACCTACGCCCCACGCCTCCGATCCCTCGGAGGCGTTTTCTTTTCCCCAAACCAGATATAATTTCCTCCCCAAGCCCCCATTTTTCGTGGAATCTTCTCTCTAAGGGCTTGTAAAAGAATAATTTCGTAGATCGCTCCGGCGGGATTGCGCGGCAACTTGCCGACAATCCCACCGGGAGGAGACCCGGATTTGGCAATCCGGGGGGAGCGGAAAACGCGGACTTATCCTTTTACATCCCCTAAGCCTGAGCAGTTCCTAAAAATTCCCTGTCACAAACCCTCCCCTCGCCGGTGTTAAATACACAGAACGGCAAAAACGTTCACCCTCGCAAGGACACACCGGTGCAACTCTCCTCCCTCACCCCACCCATGAAACCCGCCCGTGGAACGGATATCCCCTCCGGCCAAGACACCACCACCCCGGACTTTGAAACCGCCTTCCACACCCACTGGCCGCGCATCCACGCCCTCCTCTTCCGCCTCACCGGCGACCCCGACCAGGCCGAAGACCTCGCCCTCGAAGTCTTCCTCCGCCTGCATCGCGAACCCCGCCTCCTCACCCCCGGCCAAAACCTCCCCGCCTGGCTTCACCGCGTCGCCGCCAACCTCGGCTACAACGCCCTCCGCGCCGCCCGTCGCCGCCAAAAATACGAAACCGAAGCCGGACAACTCGACCTCCAGACCAACCCCTTCCCCGACCCCGTCCGCGAAGCCGAACGTCTCGCCGAACAAGCCCACGTCCGCCGCACCCTCGCCCACATGAAACCCCGCGACGCCCAACTTCTCCTCCTCCGGCACAGTGGCCTCTCCTATGCCGAACTCGCCGCCGCCCTTCAACTCAACCCCGCCTCCATCGGCCAACTCCTCAGCCGGGCCGAAAAAGAATTCGAGAAAAAATATCAAGCGTAGTGCGTCTTCCGTATTGCATCCCAGACACCTCACCATACGAAAAACGCCCCCGGAATATAGCCCATGCACCTCACCGAATCCCAACTCCAAACCTATCTCGATAACGAAATGTCCCCCCTCGCGCGGGAACCCCTCGCCGCCCACCTCCACACCTGCCCGGCTTGCCAAACCACGTTGCACCAGCTCCAAACCCGCGCCACCCGCACAGGCGCACACCTCTCCAGCCTTGATCCCACCCCCGCCGACACCCTCCCCGTCTCACGGGCCTACCTTCACTTTCAACAAAAACTCACACAAAAGGAACCTACCATGTTTCAAAAACTCTTCTCCCCCAAATTCCGCCCGGCATTCGTCAGCGGCCTCATCGTCGCCTTCTTCGCCCTCCTCCTCACCGTCCCCTCCTTCCGCGCCGCCGCCGTAGACTTCCTCGGCCTCTTCCGTGTCCAACAAATCGAAGTCGTCGAATTCAACCCCGCCAACCTCCCCCAAAACATGGAATCGGGCTTCCGCGACCTGGAGCAAGTCCTCGCCGATGAATTCACCGTCGAAGAATCCGGTGACCCCATCGACGCCGCCGACGCCGCCGAAGCCTCCAAACTCGCCGGATTTAACGTCGTCCTCCCCACCGGCCTGACCGCCCCCACCCAACTCACTGTCCAACCCGCCACCACCGCCTCCTTCACCGTCGACCTCGCCCTCTGGCAAAGCCTCCTCGAAGAAATGGGCCGCACCGACCTCGTCCTCCCCAAAGACCTCGACGGCGAAACCATCACCTTCTTCGCCGACCGCTCCGTCACCTTCGTCGCCGGAGATTGCTCCATTCCCCAAGATAAATACGAAGAACGCGCCTTCGCCGACCGGGACTGCACCGTCTTCATCCAAACCCCCAGCCCGCGCATCGACGCCCCGCCCACCCTCCCCATTGACGAACTCGGCCAAACTGCCCTCCGCTTCCTCGGCATGTCCGCCGAAGACGCCGCCAGCTTCAGCGAAAAAGTAGACTGGGCCACCACCCTCATCATCCCCGTCCCCTCCGGCTCGGACTATCAAGAAGTTTCCGTGCAAGGCGTCACCGGCACCATCTTCTTCAGCCCCTACAGCCAGGGCGGGTCCTACCACCTCATGTGGGTCAAAGACGGCATCGTCTACGCCCTCTCCGGTCAGGGGGATGTCACCGCCGCCCTCGCCCTCGCCAACACCCTGAAATAACCCCCCACTTCAGAGTACAATAAGCCTGCTGGGCAAACGTCCGGCAGGCTTTTTTATCGGTTTTTGGTGAAGCCTATCGGAATTTATCAGAACGCGTAGGAAAGAATGGGAACTCTTAGGAACTCCCTCAAATTCCCACAATTTCCTCCAACTCCCACAAATGAGCGTGTTGCAGAATTCAAGGGCTAAGGGCTTCCGAAAGGCTCACAAGGCATTTTTTTTAGCGCACCCCTGAGAAATTTCGGCGATTGGGCA
>JABWBV010000716.1 GCA_013359445.1 Anaerolineales bacterium
AAACCTGAAAATTATGTTTGTAGTCACGACTTCAGTCGTCGTCTTGAGCGGTTGAAACCGCCACTACGAACCTAAAAATGATCTTTGACAGTCTACTAGTCTGAAAGGTTACAAATAAACTTCAGCAGATCACAGAATCTGTTCGTAGTAGGCACTTCAGTGTCTGGCTTTGGGGGGGCTGAAGCCCCTACTACAAACCAAAATTGCGATCTATTGAACTTGGTTCGCCCGAAATTAACGGGAAGAGAACCCGCATTTTGAAGGTGCGCCCAGTCCAACGGAAATCTCCACACGTTTTTTATGGCCTCCATCCCCATGAACCATCTCCTTCTTCCTGACCAAGACCAACCCGCTCCCCTAACCGACTTAACCAGGATCAAAAACTTGCTCAAAGCAAGTCAGGACAGGGAACCAGAAAACACCCACGAAGCCCTGAGTTTGCTACAACAAGCGATCGATCTGGCAGGCCAACACCCCACCGAACGTGAGTATATAGAAACCCTGGCCGAAAGCCTGCATCTTTATGGCCTCTTGTGCGATAAACTTGCCAACTACGGCGCCGCCCTTGCCGCATACACCCGCGCCTTAGACCTCTCCACGTCCTTGGGCCTCCCCATCAAGGTCGCCCTGGAACACAACCACATCGGCGTCATCTATGGACGATTGGGAGACCACCTCACCTCCGTTCAGCACCTGCTCGAAGCCTTCAAAATTCACGAAGACCTGGGAGACATATCCCGGCAAGCCTTCATCCTCAACAATCTCGGCTTCACCCACGTTCTCATCAACCAACACCAAAAAGCCCTTTACTACCTCCTCAAAGGGCTAAAACTGGCCCGTGAAAACACCGATCCATTTGCTGTCGCCATCACCCTGGATAGCCTCTGCCATGCCTACCGCGGCCTCAACGACTACGAACAAGCCCTCGCCTGCGGCCTAGAAAGCATTCAAATTTGTCAGCAACTCGGCAAACACCGAGAAGCCTGCGAATATAATTTAAGTGTGGGTCTGGTCTATCGGGATTGCGGTGAAATTTCCCACGCCCTCCAATATTTTGAACAAAGTCTAAAACTCGCCCAAAAACTTGGCTTCCGCCGCGAAGAAGCCGACGTGCTCCGCCGTCTGGGGAACATCTACCTCCAACAGGAGCAAACCCCCCTCGCCTTTGCCTACCTCCATCGGGCGCTGGAATTAGCCCAGGCCATCGAAGCCCGCCACGAAATTTATAAAAGCCACGCCGAACTCGCCGCCGCATACAAACAAATCCGCAATTTTGAAAAAGCCCTGGAACACTACGAACAATTTCACCTCCTCAAAGAATACGTCTTCAATGCCCAGGCCGATATGCGCCTCAAAAGCCTGGAAACCGCCCACCGCCTGGAACAAGCCCAAAAAGAAGCCGAAATCTACCGCCTCCGCAACCAGGCCCTGCAACGCGAAATCGAAGAAAGCAAAGTCGCCCAGGCCGTCGCCGAACACATCGCCACCATTGACCCACTCACCGGCCTTTTCAACCGCCGTCACTTTTTCCACCTGGCCGAACACGCCTTCACCAGAGCACTCTACGACACCACCCCCCTGTGCGTCCTCATGTTCGACATCGACCACTTCAAACTCGTCAACGACACCTACGGCCATCTGATCGGCGACCAGGTTCTCATCGCCGCCGCCAACCTGATCCGCAACGGCTTACGAGCCAGCGACATCCTCGGGCGCTACGGGGGCGAAGAATTTTCCGCCATCTTGCCCGATACCACCATTGAACAGGGCCACCTTGTCGCCGAACGCATCCGTCAGGCCATCGCCACCACCCCGATCCAAACCAAAAAGAAGAACATCACCATCACCATCAGTGGCGGCGTGGGGAAAATTTTCGTAGACGACTCCTTCAGCACCCTCACCCTCAACGTCCTCCTCGACCGGGCCGATCAAGCCCTCTACCAGGCCAAACAAGCCGGGCGGAACCGAACGTTTGTGTTTGAAACCTGAGTTCAGCCATCAACAGGCGTTATCTTTTTTACCGTTCCATCAGGGGTAAATAAACCTCATAACTTGCGCGAATCGAAATCAGCATACCAACTGAGAGGATGCTATTCCCATTTTTGGCGGTCACAGAAATCCGCTTATCCCCCGGCGTGGACCAGGTAAAACTCGCCAGGGTACTTGTCCCATCCACGATCACCACCGGAGGCAGATCAGCAGGACTCCAGCTATAAGTGATCGGGAGGGTGGCCGTGATCGGGAATACCGAGGCATCGAACAAAACCGGATGTCCGAGTACCCCAATCGATGGGCCATCCACCCTCAATTCCACAAGGGAAATGATGTCGAACGGGCAGGAGACCGTGCCAAAATTGGCCGCGCTCAGCCCCCCCGTTTCGCGGGCGCGGAGGATAAAAGCATAATCAAACCCTCGCGCGGGATTACCGCTCGCCCCTGGTGCCCCGCACGGCACGCGAAAGCCAGGGGTCAGCATGGTGCCTGGCAGAAACATAGACGATTGAAAAAAACCGCTCACAAAAGCCTGCAAATGTCCATCAAGAGTAATGGTCGAAGAAATGATGTACTGCCCGGGACTGGCTGTCACATTCAAATATTGCCATTGGATATAACATACATCGGTGCCCGGCTCAGGGAGCGCACACGTCGGCGAGGGACTGTCAATATACGAGATCGCAGGCACAAGGCCATCGCCATCCGCCTCGCGACGCGCCTCATCCTGTTCCTGGCTCCGTGCCGCGCGCAAGGAGGCGGCCTGCGACGCCGACTGCGAAAGGAGCCACACCCCAGCCAGGATCACCGCCAACACCCCCGCGCAAGCAAGTAAAAGAAGCCATTTTCGCTGTTTCATTACGGTGTGTATGCGGGGCAATAAACTGTCCCGTAATTAGCTGACCCCAGATTGGCGGAGTCCCTGGCGCGCAGGGTCCAGGCATACGCATTGCCTAAGTTCGGGTTGCCCCCCGCACCGGGTGCGCCTGCAGGCCCGCGATCAG
>JABWBV010000091.1 GCA_013359445.1 Anaerolineales bacterium
GACGCACTTCCGAGTAATTTTTATTCCGGCTCCGAAGTCTTAATCCTGGCTTTTCTCTAGGGTCAAGTGCGTCGCACCGAGTCCGTGCGTAACATGAGTAAATGAAACGAAATAAAAGGACATATCAAGGCTAAATAAGCTGTCATTCCGAGCGTAGCGAGGAATCCCTGGTACGGTTATCGCTCCGATCTCCTTTCTGGGAGACTGTTTCGGTTGGTGTTACAGGGATTTCTCCCTGCGGTCGAAATGACATACACTGATCAGTCCATACAACATTAAAAGGAACCCATTATGAATCCACAAATTGGATTGCAACTGTATTCTGTCAGAAATGAATTACAACGCGATTACCTCGCTACATTAGAAAAAGTGGCTGAGATCGGCTACAAAAATTTGGAATTACTCAGCAACGTCACCGACGATGGACTGACGTTTGGCCCGAATCTGTCCCCTGCCGCGCATCTCCGCGAACTTGAGCGGTTGGGGTTAAAGGCGATTGGGTGCCATTTTATGCCGAAAGAAGGGATGGACTGGGAAAAGGTCATCCAATCCTGCGCGGACACGGGCGGGACGGCGTTGGTCATTCCGTTTTGGTTTTTTAACAATCGCCAGGATGTGCTTTCGCTCTGCGACACGATGAACCGGGCGGGGGAATTGGGGAAAAAGCATGGCGTCGAGGTGTGTTATCACAATCATTTCCAGGAATTTCAGACCTTTGACGGCGAGGTGGTGATGGATACGATGCTGGCAAACACAGACCCTGACCTGGTCAAGATCGAGTTTGATACCTACTGGTCTATCCGGGGCGGGCAAGACCCTCTGGCGTGGATTCAAAAGTTCGGCAAACGCTGTGATCTACTCCACCAAAAAGACCTGCCGTCCGGGGTTGAGCCACTAGATTTGTTAGATTTTAGGGCGCGCCACCCTGAAAAGCCGCTGATGGAAGTCTTTCAAATGATTAAGGATGATCATTTCACCGAGATTGGCACCGGGACGTTGAACATTGCTGAAATCATTGCCGCGGGAAAGGCCCATGGCGAGGTCAAATATGTGATTGTCGAGCAAGATAAGACGACAAAAGGCGAACTTGAGTCGGTGACGATTAGCTATCAGAATTTGAGTCGTTTGTTGGAAGCGTAGAAGCACAACAGACCCGCACCCTTCGACTACGCTAGACAAAGATTGGGCTAACCCATGAGTTAAATTCCGCTCCGCTCAGGGTGCCGCCGTTCTATAGGTGGGCAGGATAATTTTTTCCCGTATTCCGTACTGCGTATTTCGTATTCTTTACGCAATACGGAATACGCAATTGGGGATGAGACTTTTCTGGAGAGCCATTTGCTAAAGAGGAAATACTGACTATCCCGGTGTTTCCATCTCAATAGCCCCCAACGCTTTTAGGGCGGCGCGCTCGGCGGCGTTGAGGCCGGTGACGCCGCGGATGTTCATCCGTTCATAGGGGCGGTCAATCTGGATTTTTTCCACTGCCTTGCCCAGTTGCACATCGGAGATGATCGTGGTGCCTTCCTCGTCACTGCTGGCGAGGAAACGTTCGTCCGCGCTGAGGGAAAAGCCCCACACCCGGCTGGTGTGGCCTTCTAGGGGGATGGGGTCGGATTGGGTTTCGGCAGGGGTGGTTTTCCACAGGTACACGTTTGGCCCGGCGCTACCGGTGGCGATCAGGTGGCCATCTTTCCCAATGGCCATGGCTTTGGTGCGATTTCCGAGCACACTATTCGCAACCGTTCTAAGACATTCACCCGTCTCAAAATCCCAAAACTTTAGAATGTGTTCGTTGTTGCTGGTGATTAATGTTTTGTCGTCTTCGCTAAAACGAATATCTCCGATGGGGACGGTGCCGTGTTGGAGCGTGGTTTTTACTTGCCCCGTGCGCGAATCCCAAACCTTGACCGAGCCATCCATGTGTCCGCTGACCAGATATTCGCCATCGGGAGAATAGATGAGCGACCAGACATCGGACAGGGTCGTAATGTGGCTGATTTCGAGATTCCCCGTTTCCATTTGAGCGTCCCAGAGTTTGATGCCCTGCGGGGAGCCGCCGCTTGCCAGGATATTCCCATCTTTGTGAAAGACGAGACTCCAAAACTGGCCGGTATGTCCGGTATAACTTTTGTAGCAATGGAGCGATTCGGTTTCCCACAGGCGAATGGCGCGGTCGTCTCCGGCGGTCGCGAAGGTTTTGCCATCAGGACTGAAGGCAATCGCCCAAATCGGGCCGGTGTGCCCGTGTGTTTTGGCGATGTACCGGTGATTGTCCATATCCCAAACCCTGATCCGGCCACTGGCATCCCCTTGCAGGAGCAGTTTCCCGTCCGGGCTGAAGGCGTTCGCCCCGATCAACCGGCTGTAGCCCTCGATCACGCGTAGGATTTTTCCGCTTTCGATGTTCCACAGTTTAATATCCTCACCATAGGAAAGGGTGGCAAGCAAATTGCGCTGGCTGGCGGCGACCACGCGGACGTAGTTTTGATGCCCCATGAGCCGTTTGAGGTATTTGGGGGGGAGGTCAATGCCCATTTGCCAGAGTTCGACCGAGCCATCCTGCCCGCCGCTGATCAGGTGGGTGCCTTCGGGGTTAAAGCTCAGGGAAGAGGAGCCATGGGAGCGGCTGGTGAGGCTGGAAATCCGTTCGCCCGTGTCCACGTCCCAGAGATGAATTTCCGGATCGTGTTCGCAACACCCCGCGAGCCATTTCCCATTCGGGTGGAAAGCGACGTTGATCGTCCCTTTGGCGGAATGCTGGATCACCCGCAACAGTTTCTCGTTTTTCCAATCCCAAACGTGAATGTTTTCATCATCGCCCCCGGAGGCCAGCCGCGTCCCATCGGCGTTGAACGCGAGTGACCAAAGGCGGGTGGTATGCCCGCTCAAGATGGCGCGCGGGGTTTTGTCGGTGAGGTCCCAAATGCGAATCTGGGCATCGCCGCCGCCACTGGCAAGAATTTTACCGTTGGGATGAAATGCAACCGCATGAACCCAGGCCTCATGCCCCTCGAAGGTGTGCAGATGGCGTCCGGTGGGGACATGCCACAGGCTCACCCGCCCCCGGAAATGGCTACAGGCCAGGAACGTTTCGTCCGGGCTGAAGGCGAGGTCCCACGCGCGGCTGGCGTTGGCAACCGTCCACACAGGTTTTCCGTCGGCGACGTGCCAACAGCGCATGTGTCCATCGTAGGTGCTGGCGGCGAGGTAGGTGCCGCTCGGACTCATCGTCATCGCGCTGATGGTTTCCAAAGGCTCGGTAAAACGAGAATCGATGAATTCGACCCCGGAAAAATCGGCGTCTTGGGCCTCCACCCCTTGCAAATAAATCTGGCGGAGGACGAGGCCGGAAAAATCATCCCCGCGAATGTTGGTTTTGAGGTGGATCAGCATGTTGACCAGATTGCCGCCCGCATATCCGTGCATCTCGCGCGGGATTTTTTTGACTTCTACAAGGATTTGCCGCAAGTGCGCCGCCAGCATCGCCTGACTGCCAAAGTGCCGTTTCAGGAGCGAGAGGACAGGGTGCAGGATCATCCGTATCTGGCTATCGCGGATATGGTCAATGCTTTGGCTCTTGACCAACGCGTGTTTGGTGATGATCTCCAGGTCTTTTTTGATGATTTGCTCGGCGGCGATTGTCACGAGCCGGTCGGTGACAAATTCCAGAAGGACCGGGAGCAGGTAAAAGACCGCGCCCTGATCACTGCGCTCGATGAGGGAACGCTGGCGGAGGGATAACAGCCCGGAGAGGATCTCGGGGTTGGGAATGTCGAGGAGAAAATCGCGCCGTAGGGTGTCCAGATCCACCGGGTCGCGCTCGATGGCGAGCCAAAAGAGGATGTCCCGCTCCAAAGCCGAAAGCTGTTCAAACTGATTGCCCAGGAGTTGGCTCAGGGTGTGCAGGGTGACAGGGGCCTCCCGGAGAAACGCAGCGAGGTCGCCCCCAAATAGGTCGCGCACGCTGGACGCGGCAATTTTCAGGGCCAGGGGGTTGCCGGTATAGTAGTGGACGAAGACTTCCCAGGTACCGGAGGAGCCGAACAAACCCGTATCCGTGAGCAGGGATTGGCTGGCGGTGCTCGTTAACCCGGCGACCTTCAGCAGGCGGACGGGCGAGTTTTTCCCTTCAATAAAATCGAGTTCCACCGGCCTGACCCGGCTGGTGAGGATCAAACAGCTTTGGTGCCGGGTTTGGGCGATTTTTTGGAAGAGTTGTTGGTAGTCTTCGTAGCCCTCTTTGTACACGCCGGAGAGATTCCCGGCCCGGTGCAGGGTTTCCACGTTGTCCAGTACCAATAAGCACCGGTGCTGTTGGAGCAGTTCGAGCAGGAAAGGGATGGAAGGTTTGGAGGCGTGGACGGGCGACAGGATTTGGAAACATTCCAGCAACAGGTCTTCTAGCACGGGCGCGTTTCGGAGGGACCGCCAAATGACGTAGTCGAAATGGTGGGCAAAATCCTGGGCGAACTTGACCGCGAGGGTGGTTTTGCCGATCCCGCCCATGCCTAATACCGTGACGAGGCGGCAATGGTCGTAAATCACCCACTCGGAGAGGGCGGTCATTTCTTTTTGTCGGCCATAGATTTCGATCACGTCGGGGGCGTCTCCCCAGTCGACGCGGGAGGCGGAGGGGGGCAGGGTGGAAATGGGCTGGGGTGGGGTTTTGACCGCGTGCAGGACTCCGTGGAACCAATGATCGTCGAACGCGGATTTCCGGCGTGAGGCGCTTTCATCGGCCTGCGTCCAGAGGGCCAGGGCCTCATCATATTCTGTACCTGTTGTGAAAGACCCCTGTTGCAGGTAAAAAGCAATCAAGTGTTTCAGATGGCTGGAATCGGGAAATGCGGTGCCCGCCTCCCAGTGCTGGACGGTTCTTCGGGAGACTGCCAGGGCATCTGCGACTTCCTTTTGAGTCAGATTCACTTTCTCCCTTAAACTCAAAATCATTTGCCCGAAGCGATAGTCTGTAATTTTGTACTGACGATGGCCGGTCATGGGATCACAACCCTAGAGGGTCCATTTGAAAGTGAAGCATGGTGAATCTGAAAGGCGAAACAAAGCGTAGTTACGATGACGGATTTTTGCGATACCCTTTAACGTGTCCAGAAAAGGCGTTTCTATTTCGTATTGCGCCCTGATTTACGGAATACGTGGCTGGATAACAAAATCTGACATGTTATTTTTGTCAATTCTGCACAAAAAAATCATACCATAGATCATATAGTCGGTATCAACGTCCCTGATTCTATCCGTTCAGGGTGTTGATGAGGAGATGATGATGCAATCAGACAACACTATCAAGCGAGGGGTATCCCTCTACAGTTTCCAGGAAGAATATTTCCGCCGGGATAAGACGCTGGAAGAGATTTTGGCGACCTGTGCCCAAATAGATGCCCGCGGGATTGAGATCATCGGCGATCAGATGATCCGCGGGTATCCTGACATCCCGGATGAATTTATCAAACAGTGGCACGGTTGGATGGAAAAATACGAACTGACCCCCGTGTGCCTGGATATGTTTTTGGATTGGAACAAGTATCCGGGTCGGGTGATGACCGAAGACGAGCGGGTTGAATCGATTTCCCGTGACATTGTCAACGCGAACAAACTCGGCTGTACGCTCATTCGGGTGATCCACGATGTCGAACCGTCCATTCTCGAACGGTTGGCCCCCACTGCCGAAAAATACAACGTCACCCTGGCGTTGGAAGTCCACGCCCCCAGCGATTTGGACAGCCCCCTGGAGCAACGGCTGATCGAGATGTTCGAACGCGTGCAATCGCCCAACCTGGGATTTACGATTGACCTGGGAATCTACTGCAAAAAGTTGCCGCGCATCGTCACTGCCCGGTTCCTGCGCGAAGGCATGGCCCCGGAGATTGCCCAATACCTCACGGATGCCTACAACACCCACACCCTACCCTCCCCCGAATCCATCGCGGCGGATGGCGAATCCCTGGCGGAAAAGGTCTTCAAACGCGGCGGGCGAGAAAAAGACGTGTACCTGGCCTACATGGGCACACACATGATCTACTCCAACCCCCGCCGTCTGCTGGATTACATGCCCCACATCAAACATTTCCATGCGAAGTTCTACGAGATGTTGCCCGATTACACCGAATTTAGCATCCCTTATGACGAAATTATCCCCGTCATTCAAGAAGGCGGCTACACTGGGTATCTGAACAGCGAATACGAAGGCAATCGCTGGATTCACGATGCGTTTGAAGTCAACAGCCCCGCACAGGTTGAGCTTCATCAGGTGATGATGAAAAATTGGTTGAACGCGCCATCTGCGTAAAAGGAAATAATAAAATGTACGACCACTACATGATTGTCGGCGAAGAATTTAAAAATGTCTCCCACGAAGGACAGGTGACAGGTTTTCAGGTAGGGATGCGCCTGCCCTATTATCGCGGCATCGTCCTCTCCCTGATCGGCAACACTGATCTGATCGTGGACGGCGAAGCGATCCCCCGCGAACGGATGTCGGTCACGATCAGTGGGAAAACCCTCCCGCTTTCCGCGCTGGAAAACGAATCGGTTGTAAAATGGGAATTCGGCGATGTGGGCGTTTTAACCGTAGATTTGCCAGGTGGTCTGCAACCCGGAGAACACACCCTGGAGTTGCACCAACACCTGAAAATCTCGTATGTCCCCGTCGGATTTTCGGGAGCTGATAAAAAGGTTCTCTCGATAGATGCTTAATTGAGAGAAGGTTCCCCGAAAAAAAGGATGGGTGGGGGATGTCCCCCACCCATCCTTTTTTTCGGGAGACTCGTTTATTAACTTTCAAAATTATATGCACAAACGGAGTTCCCAATGAAACTTGGCGTATTAACTGTTCTCTTTCAAGACCGCCCACTGGACACCGCGCTGGATCAGCTCGTCAAAATGGGCGTGGAAGCCGTCGAAATTGGCACCGGTTCGTATCCGGGGAATGCCCACTGCAACCCCACGGAACTGCTTAAAGACCCCGCGGCCATCAAAGCCTTTCGCAAAAACATCGAAGACCGGGGCCTGATCATCAGCGGCCTTTCCTGCCACAGCAACCCGCTCTCCCCCGACAAAACCTTTGCCGCCGAGTCGGATCGGGTGTACCGCGAAACCGTCCGCCTCGCCTCCGCGCTGGAAGTCCCGGTCGTCAACCTGTTTTCCGGCTGTCCGGGTGACTCCGAAGACGCCAAATTCCCCAACTGGGTCACCTGCGCCTGGCCGCCCGAATACCTGCAGGTGCTGGAATGGCAGTGGAACGAAAAAGTGATCCCCTACTGGCAGGAAGCTGGCCCTTTCGCCGAAAAAGCGGGCGTCAAACTGGCCTTTGAAATGCACCCCGGCTTTGTCGTGTACAACCCCGAAACCCTCCTGCGCCTTCGCAACGCCGTCGGCCCCGTCATCGGCGCGAACTACGACCCCAGCCACCTCTTCTGGCAAGGGATTGACCCCGTCGCTTCCATCCACTATCTGGCGGGCGCGATCCACCACTTCCACGCCAAAGACACCTACATGGATCAGCGCAACATCGCGGTCAACGGCGTGCTCGATACCAAATCCTACGCCCAACTCGCCCAACGCTCCTGGACGTTCCGCACCGTCGGCTTTGGACACGATCAGTTCACCTGGCGTTCCATTATCAGCGCCCTGCGTCTCACCGGGTACGATTACGTCGTCTCCATCGAACACGAAGACCCCCTGGCCTCCATTGATGAAGGGCTGGGCAAGGCCGTCTCCTTCCTCAAAGAAGTTCTGCTGAAAGAACAACCTGCCGCGATGTGGTGGGCCTAAGAGGTTGGTATGCTTTTAGCTGGTGACATCAGCGGAACCAAAACCGTCTAGCCGGTATAATCAAAATAACCCCAATTCAACCGCAGACCCTAAAGGCTCCCTTCCAGGGGCGTTTTTAGGGTCTGCATCCTTAAAAGCGAGCATTTCTTTTGTCTACTCCATCCTCTCCTCCAATCCCCAATCCTGATCACCTCATCAATGACCCGCCCCGAAAAAAGCGTGCCCTGGCCTTGATCTTTTTCGTGATGTTGATGGATGTCATCGGCATCACCCTACTCATGCCGGTGGCTCCGTCTATCGTCTTGCAATACAGTAACTCCGCCCTCGCAGTGACGCTGATTTCCGTCGTCTACGCCCTCGGGCAGTTCGCCGCCGCGCCCGTCTTGGGGAAGTTTGGCGACAAATTCGGGCGTCGTCCGGTGCTGTTGTTCAGCCTGTTGGGGCAGGCGTTGGGGTATCTCATTTTCGGCTTAGGCGGGGCGCTGTGGGTTCTGATCTTGGGACGGCTGATCGGGGGAATCACCAGCGGGAATCTGGCGACCGCCAGCGCGTACATTGCGGACGTGTCCAAACCGGAAGAGCGCACGAAAAATTTCTCGATCATTTCCACCGCGTGGAGCCTGGGGTTGATCCTCGGGCCAGGGTTGGGCGGGATTTTCGGGCAGTTCAGCCTGGAGGCTCCGGCCATTGTTGCGGGGGTGGTCACTCTGCTGAACGTGGTGCTTGGTTATTTCATCCTGCCCGAATCGTTGCACAAAGATCGGCGGGATACCCAACCTTTACAACTGCGCGATTACAACCCGCTGACTTCGATCCTGGGGATGGTTCGCAAGCCTGGACTGGGCGCGGTGCTCCTGGTCAGCGCCCTGTTTGGGTTCGCCTTTAACGGCATCAACGCCACTTCCGCCTTGTTTATGATCCAAAAATTCAGCGCAGAAACCTGGCAGTTGAGCGTAATGATGATGATGGCCGGGGTGGCGATCACGCTGACGAACACGTTTCTCGTCCCGCGCTGGGTGCCGCGATGGGGGGAGAAAACGACGGGGGTTTGGGGGTTGGTGGGGTTAGGATTTTTCTACATCAGTATGTTTTTCGCGCCGTTGATGTGGCTGGCGTTCGTCGGTAATATGTTGGGAAGTACGATGTACGCGTTCATCTTCCCCGTGCTGACCACGTTAAGCGTCGAACGGGTTCTGCCGCATGAGGCCGGTCAACTGCTGGGGGTGAATTCGGCGATTGGCAGTTTGATGAACGTTTTTGGGCCGTTGTTCGCCGGGGTGGTGTACGATTATCTGATGCCGGGTTCGCCGTTTTGGATTGGGGCGCTGATCTTGTTCCTGACTGCTTATGTGCTTTTCCGCACAGTTCCTGGGCTTTCCAGGGAAGCGCCTGTGCAGGGAGTGACGAGTTGACGAAATCTGACAGTCAGGGGTGGCGGAGGCGCGGGAGAATGATGATCCCGCACGGGGTAGGGTCAGCGCGATGCCGTAAAAGCACAACCCGGTCGTGAGCGAGTTTATCCTGCCTTCACTTTTTTTTGAGAGCATCTTCCCGAAACCGATGGAAATCTGGGGATTGTGAGTATAATCACAATTGGACGTTACGCCTGCTGACCCAATTCTTTTGCCCGCGTCAGGTGGGTTTGTGGCGTCTCCACTCGAATCTCTGAAGAAATTTATGGAGTAATAAGGAATATGATATCCACGAAAATTTCCCCTTACCACCGCTCTCAGGATTACCCACGCGTGAGTGAATTCCTGATCAAACATTACCAACCCAAAAATGCCGATGGAAATTGGATTGAACCGATGTGGGAATATATGCACTACCACCCCGCGCTGGAGGCGGAGCACCTTAGCAAGATCGGGATTTGGGAGGCCGCCGGGGAAATCGTCGCGGTCTGTCACTACGAGTGGCATCTCGGCGAGGCGTTTTTCCAATTCCACCCTGCTTATCGTCATCTGCGCGAGGAAATGCTGGATTATGCCGAAGCGCACCTGACGGACCTCGAACGTAAAGATGGGCGTAAGTATCTCCGGGCCTATGTCAATGATAATGATCCGGAATTTCTTGCGTTGGTAGCGGCGCGCGGCTATGAAAAAGACCCACAAGGTACGCGCCCGATGTATTATTTTGACATTCCCACCCCTTTTCCCGCTATTTCGCTCCCGGACGGTTTTCGCCTGACGAGCCTGGGTGAGGAATGTGACTGGGCCAAAGTTCATCAGGTGCTCTGGCGTGGCTTTGACCACGGCGACGAGGTGCCAATGAACGAAGAAGAGTTCGAGAGCCGCCGGGCGATGTTCGACACCCCCAAAGCGCGCCGTGACCTGAAAATTGCCGTAGCCGCCCCGAATGGTGAATTCGCATCCTTCAGCGGTCTGTTCTACGAGCCAACAGGCCGCTTCGGATATGTGGAACCGGTCGCGACGGACCCGCGTTACCGTCGTTTGGGGTTGGGTAAAGCCGCCGTAATGGAGGGGATTCGCCGGTGTGGGGTGCTCGGCGCGACGGTGGCCTTTGTGGGAAACGACTTGCCCATTTATCAGGCCGTTGGGTTTCAGAAGGTTTACAACAGCGAGTGTTGGGTAAAGCGCCTGTGAGGTTGATCTCTGGGTATTGAAATAGCAGGGGTCAGTGCCCCAAAGATGGCGGTGTCCCCCGTGCCCAGCAGATAGTCCAAACCGGCGATGATGCCGGATTCCGTGGCCACGTCTCCGGCCTCGATCCGCTGGCGGAGCGCATCCCCAAAATCGGTCGGCGCGAGGGGACCTTCGGGGAGAATCCAGAATTCGCCATCTGGATAGGGGGTGACCGCGGTTGGGACAACGACGGTCGCGGTCGGGGTGGGGGGGACGGGCGTGGGGGTGGTCCCCGGTCCGGGTCCCGCATCCCCCGCGAGGACGGTCGGGGTCGCGCGGGGAGCTGTTTCCTCGGACGGGGCGCTATCCCACGCGGGGTTCCCCGATCCGTTCGGATCAGCGGTTCCGGCTGGAGTCATGCACCCGAAGAGGACGAAGAGAAGCATGACAAGGGTGAAGATTTTAAGTGAGATTTTCATCATGAGGGTCCATTCGTTCCAGGGCTACCAAAGGCAGGCCCCAATCTTGAAGTTTGTTGAGCAGGCCGCGCAGGGCGGCGGCATCCGGGATGAGGCCGGAAAGGAGCGTTTGACCGTTTTCGTCGGGAGTCGCGGTGAGGTGATCGAAACAGTCACGCCAGTGGGCGGGGAGCACCCCTTCGACCCGGATGATGTAGTGATATGGTTGCGACATCCAACGCTCCTTTTTTCGTGTGCGCTTTTTCAGCGAACGATTAGCGGCAGGTACACCAGACTGCCCGATTCCACGCTTCCGACTTCACACCCGAGTCCCAGCGGGCGGGGAAAGCCGCGTTGATCTATGGGGGGACAGTCCAGGCCATAGCCAAGCGCGGGGCTGGAGGGCAGAAGGTTGTAGAGGTGTGCGGGAGTCTCCCACACGGCAAGCATAGGATCGGTATGGAAGAGGTCCCCACCCACACCGGGACTGGCAAAGCAGGTGCCATCGCTGATGATGTTATGGCCTTCGGAGTGCATAAAGGGGCCATCGCAGTTCAGGCTGGGGTTCGCGCCTGTCTCATCGAGGCTTCCGGCAAAAATCGTATTCCGAATGTCGGTGACACCTGTCGCGTGGTAAACCGCGCCCCCCGTGTCCGCCCGGTTTTCGTTGAAGGTGACGTTGAGCAGGGTCAGATTGCCATCGCCGTGGTAGAGTCCCCCGCCTTTGTCGGCGCGGTTGTTGGAGAACGTGGTGTTGATGAATGAAACGGGATTGTGTTCGGCAAAAACCGCCCCGCCCCATTGTGTGGCGATATTACTGCGGAAGGCGGAACGCTCCACAGACAAATTCCCGTTGACCTGCCGGATTGCCCCTCCATACGCGCTCTGATTGCTGACAAAATACGTGTTTTCGGCGGTTACCGTGCCCTCGTTGTAAATCCCGCCCCCGCTCTGGGTGGCAAAGTTACTGCCGAGGGTCGAGTCGTACAGGGAGAGCGTACCCAGATTGTAGATTGCGCCACCGTGCGTGTCGGTTTCGTTGCTGACAAAAGTTGTGCGGTTTATGGTGACAGTGGCATCCGGGCCAACGAAGAGCGCGCCGCCATTGCTGGCATTGCCATCTTCCAGAATCAGGTCCTTCAAAGTCAGGTTCCCCGTGCCATACACGTAAAACAACTGGCGCAAGTTTTGCCCACTGAGGATGATTCGGCCATCCCCATGCAGGGTGACGGTCTGATTTGTGGCGTTGGTGTTGGCATAAAGCGTGGTGACTTCCGCGCCACAATCAAAGTAGATATCGCCGCCCGCGACGACGGCATTGCTCAGGGCGTTGATCGCGTCTTGAGTCTGGCAACTGGCGGGGGTGCCGTTGCCAATGGTGGTCTGTCCACCCCCCGCCGGGGCCGCGCTTGCGGAGGCGGCGAGGAGGAGGAGGGGTAAAAGGAGAAGGGTGAGGATGGGGAGGAGAGAAAATTTGCGGTTCATGGTTTGTTGGTTTGTTAGTTTGTTAGTTTGTCGGTTTGCCGGTTTGCTTATTTTTGGATGAGGGGCAGGTAAGCCTGGGCTGGGATGGCGACGGGGGAGGGCGTCACCGTGGGCGGTATGGTGGGCGTCGGTGTGGGGGTCGCGGGAGGGGCGGGTTCGGAGAGCAGAACGAGATCGCCATTTCCGGCTTCGTAATAAGCGGCGAAAATCCGGTTATCCACCAGTTCGGCGTCGAGGGACGCGCCCACATCCATCCACGCGCCCGCGCGGTAGCCTGTGTCCACGATGACGCATTGCCAGTTTTGGGTGGGGCCGCAGTTGCCATCCGCGGACGGCCACGCGGCTTTGACGACGGTGTTGGTGTAACCGTCTTCCAAAAAATCCTGGTAGAGGATCACCGGCTGGTTGTTTTCGTCCACCACCAGAGACAGGCCGGGGTTGATGAGGTCAAGGGGTAGTCCCGCGAACTCGATGAAGGCACATTTCCAGTTTGGATTGCCCGCACAGTTTCCCTGTCCGTTTTCCACACGTTCGGCATAAATCAGTCCGCCGAGCAGGTAATCGTAGTAGGCGATTTGGGAGGGGCTACTGCAGGAGATCAGCCCGCATCGTGCCATGTGGAAAGAAGTGCTCGTCGCAAGCGCGTTGGCGTACACCGTTTCGCACGCCCATTTTCCGCCCCCGCAGTTGCCGCCACTCGCCACCGGGTGTGCATAAGCCAACCCGGCTGAACTCGAACTGTAGGCAAGCCCCACTCCGCTAAACACCCCGGCATCTATCGAAAAACTGCCCCCCGTCGGTGCAATGACCGTACATTCCCACGCCGTCGAACAGTTGCCATTACTCCCGACCCGTTCCGCGAACCCAAACCGTTGGTTAGCAACATCCCGTAAATAGGCGACGTGCGGAGTCCCATCGGAATACACCAGCGCATTCGCCGTCCCGACGGTCGGGCCGGACACCAACTCGATCTCCTCTCCGAAAATCCCCTCGGCGGGCGCGGTGTACCGGTTTACGCCGAAGAAAGCGTCGTAATACACCACGCCGTAATCGGTGCCGTTGAAGGCGAGGGAGACCCACTGCCCCACGTCGGTGCTGGAGGTGCTGTCGAGAATCTCACACGTCCACGAGCCTGCGAGACCACAGTTGCCGGGGATGGGGCGGGCGAGTTTCAGGTCTTTGGCGGTAGCGTCGTAGTAGGCGATGGTGGGAGCGGTCGCGCCGTAGTACCCCTCGAGGGAAAGGTAAGAGCCGACATCGTTCTGGCTGTCGAGCGTGATCCGTTCCCAGGCGTAGTAGTCGGACGTGGGCGCGGCGTCAGTGGGCAGGGTGAGGGCGGCGAGGCCACCCGCTACGAGGGCGAAGAGGAAGAGGAGAATGAGAGGGCGGTTCATGGGATAAATTAAGGTAGTGACGACTTCAGTCGTTGTAGGGAGCGATTGAAATCGTCACTACGGGGTTTTTATATCAACGCCAGGCTGAGGGCGGCAATCGCCAGCATGGCAAAACAAAAGGCAAGGTACAGGCCGATTTTGATGAAGGTGGTTTTGGTGATCATGATGAATGCTCCTAAAATTTTTACAGTGCTCCGTCAGGGACCTGCCCCGCGCGGATGGCGGTTTGCTGATCGGGGGTGAAGGGCGGGGTGAACAGGGCGGGGTTTTGTTGGTGACTGCGAAACAGGTCCACGATGAAGCCCATCCGGTCGTCGAGCCGCGCCCAGTTTTCGGCGGCGCTCCCGGTGAGGGTGTTATCGCTGTTGTTGAACCGGGCCAGTAACTCGCGGACACGAGGGGATTCGATGGTTTGTAAAACCTGCGGGAAGCGCGTCTGCGGGGTGGGGCTGACGACGTTGTGCCCCAACCGCATCGGGAGGCCGGGGGTGCTGATGGACATCACCGTCTCGGTCAGTTGGCTGTTAAACCAGTCTTTCAACACCGCGGTCAGCGTTTGCTGGCCGAACGGGAGGGCGTCCACCAGCCGGGTGAACCACTCCGAGAGGTCGTCCACGAGTTCGAGAACGGGGGCGGCCATCGCGTCTTCGATCATCGGTTGGAGGCGCATCTGTTCGTGCAGGCCGATGAGCATGTTCGCAAGCAGGATTTTTTCGGCTTTGCGTTTGGCTTTGAGGTCGAACCGGGCACGGTAGTAGTTCGAGAAGGCTTCGCGCAGGGGGTCTTGGCCGCCCGCGTGGGTGGGGCCGGGTTGGAGCAGGGCCAGGAAGCGGTCGAGTTTGGCGTCGTTCGGGCGCAGGTCATCCTGAAAGCGGTTGATGAATTCCCGGAAGAGTGGGGCGAGTTCGTCGTACACCACGCAGTTCCCGTAGGATACGCTTCGGCTGATGCGAAGGTAGATGCTGTCCAGCAGGCCGTGGTGGGTTTCGGTTTGGCGAGCGGCGGGGTTGGCGAGGTATTGGTGCGCCAACGCTTTGGGGCCGCCTTTGCGTGCGAGTCGGGCCAGCAAATCGTTGAAGGCGTCGGGCAATTGCTCGTGTCGGATGCAATGCCCCGCCGTTTTGGAGGCGAACGTGGCAAACGCGACCCAACTGACATTTTCCGGGCCGATCACGTGGCGCATCCACAAAGTCAGTTCGTGGTAGGACTGTGTGATTTGCAGGTTGCGGATGATCCAGTTTTCTTTTTGGACGATAGGTTTTTCGTATAACGCGGTGATTTCCATGTACAAAAGGATACTCACCGGGTGGGTGGAGAGTCATCAACCGAAGGGTGGAGTGGGCGAGGCGCGGGGGGTGGATTCAACAAAAAAGGACGCTCTCGAACAGAGAGCGTCCTTTTTTGTTGAAAATAGTTATCTCAGCCTGAAAACAGTCCCAATTTCCGCGCTATTGCGAGCGCCTGGGTGCGGCTGTTGGCGTCAAGTTTGGCGTACAGGTTGTTGATGTGGGTTTTGACGGTGCTGACGGAGATGTAGAGTTTGTCGGCAATTTCCCGGTTGGAGAGGCCTGCGTCGATGAAGCGCAAAATTTCCTGCTCCCGATCACTGAGGGGGTCGGGGAGGGGTTGCGCTGGGGTCGGAGAGACATGAGGGGGCGCGGCGTCCGCATCCGGGTGTGGCGCACCCGGATGATCGAAGGCAATTAGCAGACGGTCGGTGTAATGCACCATATTGGCCTTTCCCTGCTGAACATAGTCGGTACGCAATTTTTGGATAAGTGGGCGCAAGCCCTCTCCAGCATCCAACCAGGAGCCGATATAGCCTTCCGGCTCCGCCAGGGTGAGGATTTCATCCAACAACTGATGCGCTTCTTCGCTTTGACCGTCGGCGGATAGGGCGAGCACCA
>JABWBV010000717.1 GCA_013359445.1 Anaerolineales bacterium
CCTCACAGACTACCCCTTCACCATGAATGTCCTTTTGCAAAACGAACCCTACGTGATTCGTTTGCATGACCCGGAAGCCGACCCGGCGGAAATTGCCGTCCTCGAGGAACTGGAAGTCTCCTGCGCGTTACTCCTCCCCCTGCTTGCCGCAGGCCGCACAGTGGGCCTGGCCGAACTCTACACCAATGACGAAACTCGGAGCTTTTCTTCCGAAGAAATTCGTCTGGCCCAGGCCCTGGCCGATCAAGCCGCCATCGCCATTGCCAACGCCCAACTGTATTCCGAAACCCGCCAGCGCCTTTCCGAACTGGAAGCGGTCAACCGTGTTTCCAAAGGGTTCCGCACCACGCAAGGGTTGGATGACATGTTGCGGACGTTGATGGACGAAACCATGGCGATCCTGGGGGTGGAGGCCGGGGTGATCTGGCTTTACGACACCCTCACCCAACATCTGCATCCGAAAGCCCCGCACGGGTGGTTTGCCAACATCCAAGAGACGGAAGTGCGCCCGGGGGAAGGGATTGCCGGGCAGGTGTTTCAAAGTGGTGAGATTTATTACGCGGAGGCGTTTGCCACCGACCCCCACACGCGGGAAACCACGCGCCCGCAAATTCCCCCACAGTGGGGGGGAATCTGCGCGCCGTTGCGGGTCAGTCAGGATGTGATCGGCGTGTTATTTATCTCCGTGCAAGCCCCGCGCACCCTGAGCGAACAAGAAATTCACCTCTTAGAAACCATTTCGGAAATTGCCGGGAGTGCCATTCACCGTGCCCAACTCAACGGCATGATTCAGCACCAACTGCAACGGTTGTTGGCCTTACGCACCATCGACTCAGCCATTAGTGCCAGCCTGGATTTGCGCCTCACTTTAGATTTGTTGTTAGATTACGTCCTCTCCGAACTCAAAGTGGATGCCGCCTGCGTGCAATTGGCCGAACCCAACACCTACCAGCTTCAGTATGCGGCGGGCCGCGGCTTTTATACCACCGCCTTCCAACAGGTCATTTTATCCTTTGGCAGTGGTCTGGCCGGACGTGTTGCGGCGGACCAGGCCCCCATCACCATCGAAAACCTGACAACCCTGGACTTGTACCGCCAATCCAAGTTTGCCCAACAAGAAGGGTTTGTCTTTTATACCGGCGTGCCCTTGATAGCCAAAGGGCAGGTGAAAGGTGTCCTCGAGATTTTCCAACGCTCGGCCCTGTATGCCCCCCCCGATTGGCTCGACTTTTTAGACGCCCTCGCCGCCCAGGCCGCCATCGCCATCGACAGCGCCCAACTCTTTGCCGAATTACAACGCTCGAACCTGGAAATCACTCGCGCCTACGATAACACGCTCGAAGGCTGGGTGCGGATGCTCGACATGCGCGATAAAGAAATCGAAGGCCACACCCAACGCGTGACCGAAATGACCCTCGACCTCGCCCGCGCGTTGGGAGTCCCCGACCAGGATTTGGTCCACATTCGGCGGGGGGCCCTCCTCCACGACATCGGAAAAATGGCGATCCCCGACAGCATCCTGCACAAAGCGGAGCCCCTCACCGATGAAGAATGGCGCCTCATCCGCCAGCACCCCCAGATTGCCTACGAAATGTTATCCCCCATTCCTTTCCTGCGCCCAGCCCTCGACATCCCCTACTGTCACCACGAAAAATGGGATGGCACAGGCTATCCGCGCCATTTGCGCGGCCCCATGATTCCCTTCGCCGCCCGTATTTTTTCGGTGGTGGATGTGTGGGACGCCCTTGCCCACACCCGTTCCTACCGCGAGGCGTGGCCTTTTGACCAGGTGCGTGCCTATCTCCAAGAGCATAGCGGAACCCACTTTGACCCGCAAATTGTGAAAGCTTTCCTCGAATTTCTTGCCCATGCCTGACCTCTTCACCCTCCGCCCAGCCACCGCCGACGATGCCGCCGCGATCCGTTCCCTGGTTTGGCAAGCTGAAATCAACCCCACCGGGCTAAAATGGCCGCGGTTCATCCTGGCTGTACTTCCCAGCAACGAAATCATCGGGTGCGGGCAAATCAAACCCCACGCGGACGGCTCCCAAGAACTCGCCTCCCTTGCCGTCCTCCCGGCCTGGCAGGGCAAAGGCGTCGCCCGCGCCCTCATCACACATCTGCTCGCTCAGCACCCAGGTGAACTCCATCTCATGTGCCGTTCCCACCTCGGCCCCTTTTACGAAAAATTTGGCTTTCGCAAACTGTCTGAGGCCGATATGCCGCCCTACTTCCGCCGCATCAAACGCCTCACCAAACTCGCCGAATTTGTGAGGCAAGAAGGGGAAATTTTGCTCGTCATGCGCCGCACCCCCCCCTAATCCCTCCCAAATTTCGGAAGTCTCCAACGCCCTCCCCCCTTCATCGTATTCTCCCCATCCAAAAGGTTTCCACCTCAAGCACATCCCGCAGACTTCCGAAATTTGGTACGCTCCCCCCTCTCCTTTTCTCCCCCTCTCCTCTTCTCCTCTTCCCCTTTTCTCCTTTTCTCCCCCTCATGTCCCTCCTCCTGCACTTATGGGGCCACCTCCCCCTTCCCAAACGCTTGCGTTGGGCCATCGTCTCTGCTCTGGTCCCCAAATTTGCGGTGGGCATTGCCGCCGTCATCTTCAACGAACAACACGAAATCCTCCTCTTTCACCACACCTACCGGGGCAAACGCTTCCCCTGGGGCCTCCCCGGCGGGTGGCTGGACCCGCGCGAGGACCCCCCGCAAGCCATTGTCCGGGAAATCCACGAAGAAACCGGCCTGCACGTGCGAACCGTGCGCCCGCTCATTATCGAAAATGCCCTCCTCGTCCGCCATTTAACCGTCATTTACTTGTGCGAAATCACCGGCGGCACCTTTCGCCCCTCCTCCGAAGTAGATGCCCTCCAATACTTCAGCCGCCAAACGCTCCCCGCCATGTTAGACACGCAAAAGGAAACCATCCTCCACTTATTTGATCTAATTCCCTAACCCCGTTCGTAGTCAGGCACGCCAGTGCCG
>JABWBV010000092.1 GCA_013359445.1 Anaerolineales bacterium
CTCCCCCTCTCCCCGCGGGAGAGGGGGTTGGGGGGTGAGGGCTTTCACGGCGTTCAGCACGAACCGGGTGGCATTCCAGATTTTGTTGGCGAAGTTGCGGTTGGCTTCTACCTTTTTCAGGCTCAGGTTCATATCCTTGCCGGGCGTGGAACCGACGAGCAGGGTAAAACGCAGGGCGTCCGTGCCCATCTCGTCCATCACGCCGAGCGGGTCAATCACATTGCCGTAACTTTTGCTCATTTTGCGGCCATGTTCGTCCCGGATCAGCCCGTGCAAGTACACCGTGTGAAACGGTGGTTGCCCCGTGAACTCCATCCCCATCATAATCATCCGCGCCACCCAGAAAAACAGAATGTCGTACCCCGTTTCCATCATGCTGGTGGGATAAAAATAGCCCACGTCAGGGGTTTTGTCCGGCCAACCGAGGGTGGAAAAAGGCCAAAGCCCAGAGGAGAACCACGTATCCAGCACATCTGGATCCTGTTCAATCGCCTCGCTCGCGCAGTGTTGGCATTTGACCGGGTCCTCGCGGGATACCGTTTGCCCCCCACATGTTCCGCAATGCCAGACGGGGATGCGGTGGCCCCACCAAAGCTGGCGGGAGATGCACCAATCCTGGATGTTTTCCAGCCAGTTGTAATAAACCTTCTCGAAATGGTCGGGCACGATCTTGATCCGGCCATCCTTCACCGCACCGAGCGCGGCCTCAGCGAGCGATTCGATTTTCACGAACCATTGCACCGAGATCATCGGCTCGACAATTTCGCCGCCGCGCTGGGAGCGGGGCACCATGTGAACGTGCGGCTCTTCCTTGATGACGAGTTTGTGAATCCGCATGTCTTCCCACAGGCGTTTGCGGGCCTCGAACCGGTCCAGCCCGGCGTAGGGGCCGCCGTTTTCGTTCACTTTCGCTTCTTTGTCCAGCACAGAAATGATCGGGAGGTGATGCCGCTCGCCAATCGTGTAATCGTTCGGGTCATGGCCAGGGGTGACTTTCAGCGCGCCGGTGCCGAATTCCCGATCCACGTACTCGTCCGCCACCACGGGGATTTCCCGGTTCAGGATGGGAACCAGCACCATCTTCCCGACATATTTCTTGTACCGGTCATCTTCCGGGTGGACAGCGACCGCGGTATCCCCCAAAATCGTCTCCGGGCGGGTGGTGGCGACGGGGAGATAATTTCCGCTGCCATCTGTCAGCATGTACTTGAAATGATACAGTTTGCCCTGCTCCTCGGCGTATTCCACCTCCAGATCGGAGACAGCGGTTTTCAGGCCGGGCGACCAGTTGATCAGCCGTGGGCCGCGGTAGATCAATCCCTTCTCGTAGAGGGTGACGAACGCCTCGCGCACCGCCTTCGACAGCCCCTCATCGAGCGTGAACCGCTCCCGTGTCCAATCGCACGACGCACCCAACCGCCGAATCTGGTTCGTGATCAGACTGCCGAACTTGTGTTTCCATTCCCAGGTGTGTTCCAGGAATTTTTCGCGCCCGATCTCCTCGCGGGTGACTTCTTCCGTGCGGAGGAGCATCTTCTCCACCTGCAATTGGGTGGCGATCCCGGCGTGATCCGTGCCCGGCACCCACAGCGTAGGGATGCCTTTCATCCGGTGGTAGCGGATCATCAAGTCTTCCATCGAGACGAACATCGCGTGCCCGAGGTGCAGTTCCCCGGTCACGTTGGGCGGCGGGATGGAGATGACGTAGGGCGGAATGTCCGGGTTGTGGCCGGGGAGGTTGGGATCGTTGGACGGTTTGAAGTAGCCGTTTTCTTCCCACCATGCGTAGATGCGCTGTTCGGTGGCGGCGAAGTCGTAGGTTTTGGGGAGGGTGAAGAGGTCGGAGGTCATAAGATTGGGTGATTGGGTGAATGAGGAATTGGGTGATTGTTAGTAAGTTTGATCGTTGGTTTGTTGTGTAGCATCCTGAGCGGAGCGGGAGTGAAGAGGGTAGATCAAGTTATTTATGTCCAGCGTAGTCGAAGGATGCGGGGGTTGGGTTGTACGCAGATTACATGGATTTCACAGATAAACCCTATTAAGCCAGCCTATTTTGTTGGCCAATATAAGTCACCAGTTCCACCCCATGGCGGCGTGGCAATTCGTAAAGGGAAAACTTGAGCAAAATATGCATATTCGCCAGTTAGAATGTCAGTCACGGTAGGCCCGAAAATTCTGTGAATGATACCCCTGCTGTCAGACGTCCACCCTGCCATAAAATTTAAACCACGGTCAAATAACTTGATCTCTTGAGTTTTAAGGTTTAGTAGGGCAGTTTTTCCTTGCCCATCCTGAGTTCTCGCATAGAGCAAAAGCCATTTACCATCAGGCGAGAAAATTGATGATCGATCTATTGCGTTGTAATAGTCATAGGAATAGTTTCCATCTTGTTCTGGATATTGCGCTAATATACGCGGCTTGCTTCCATCTGCTGGCACATACAACAGCTTGTCCAGCCCATCTTCTTGTTTGTAATGAAAAACAAGAAATGCATTGTCATCAGGGTAATACCACAAAATTAATCCATACCCCGTTGAAGGACGTGTTAAATCTTTAAGCTGAATTGAAAAAGTCATTGGTTCAATAATGGAACCGTCCGGCGTAGCCATGAAATATTCGCCCATATGTTTTTGGTAATTCAGGCGTAGTCCATTGTCATCTTGAACCCATTGTGGATTGCCACCTTGATCGATTTCATGAACGATTCCTTCAGGATAAGAAACAGTTTTTAATCTAGCAAAGCTAGCCCCTGTAAATCCGTAGCCATACACAAGCCAATCGCCATCCGGCGACCAGACAGGAGCCTCAAACCTGTCCATTGGATTGGTAGGAATTTGCGTGAGTGTCTTCCAGGTTTGTGTGTCTAGATCATAGACAGCCAGAACGGGTTTTTCATTCTCTTCGGCGATAAACGCGACGCGACGACCATCAGGAGACCAAACAGGAGTAGTCAACACATAATAAAAATCAGACGAATTTATATTAGAAAGGACTTGATCATAAATGATATAGGCTGGGGCTAAGGGGGTGTGAATATTTGAGGAAATACTGATACCGGTCTGCCAATTGGTTAATTCTTCAATGTATAAATGCCCATTTCCCTCGGTGTCGTAACCAATGTAAGCGATCTGTGGTGATCCTCCTCCGATAAATTTTGAGGGATTCACCGCGTGCCATTGGTTGTTATTTAGCTCATAGACAGGCCCCGCATTAGGATCGCTTATTCCCATAGTCGTAACTGCCAGTTCATCATAGTGAAACAGATAAGCATCCTCGATATGGGTAATATCCATAACGACTACATAATCGGAGGCCGGTTCTGGTTTAGGCGGTAAACCGAATGCGCTAATATCAGAGTCGTAAGAGACAAGGATATTCGTCAATTCGTCTGGATACCAGAGACGCACGCCATTTCTTTCAATCGCAAGGACAGGTTTGTTTTTATTGCTGTCCCAAACCAGTTGAATATCGGTTAATTGTTCAAGATACCCCGTCCGTTCCATTGCGCTAATATCCAATGCTTTAGACCCAAGAGACAACGATACATTGCCATTTGCATCCGTTGTCAAAGGGTACACATATAGAAAAAGATCATTATTGGCGACACTAAGATTCATCGTGAAATATGGCATCCAAATCGTTGTGCCGTCTTCGGAGGTGTGCCAGACCACTTTGATATCCTCTTCCGTAATACCGCTGAAAAATTGATTCCCTTGATTTCGTTCCAAAATTTCAGCGATGATCCGTTCTTCATCAGGAAAGGGTGTTCGAGGTTCCTGACCATAACCCTCCCATCCAATATTAGCGTGGGTGATGGGTTTAGGCGTTGAGGTAGGCGTGGGGGTCAGGGTTGGGGGCAGGGGAGTATTGGTGGGGGTTGCCGTATCCGTTGAAGTGGCTGTGAGGGTCGCGGAGGGATTGGTGGTGAGGGTTGGATGATTACTGGCAACGGTGGGTATTTCTGCATGTGTCGGCTGAGGGGATTGGTTGCAGGCGACGATGAAGATGAACAGGATAAGCCATAAATGTTTCATCAGATTGACCTCTATCGGAATATAACTGGGAGGAAGACAAATTCTGTAAAAGCAATTCCGGCTGGCACATTCAGAATAGTTCCTTTGCCTTCTTGAGGGCGAACGGGTTCATTCACATCCAGCGTAAACCAGGTCGAAGCGCTGGGATTTACTGTGGCGGTGATCATATAAAACCCTTCGTCTGCGTCCGTTGTAGAAAACAATACCGTAAAAGCTCCTTCGGCTGAGGTGTCTGTTGTTCCTAACACTTGTCCATTTACGTAAATGGTCGCAACCTCCCCATCAGGAAAATCACTACCTGTAATTGTAAAGTAACTACCAGGCGCGCCACTGTCATAATTAATGACCAGAGATGGATCAACACAAAGAATGCCTGTACTGTGTAAAGAGCCAATGGTACTCAGCCAATTCAACACTTCAGGATTATCCGGCAGGCAAATATTGGTATTCTCAAACCAAAATGCGGTCAGGGTCAGATTGGTAAAAGTAGAGGGAATGGGGCCTTCTAACGGGTTTCCTTCTACATAGATTTGAGTCAAGCTACTCATATTCCCGATTTCAGGAGGAAGAGAGCCACTTAACTGATTGTCGTCGAGATTTAGATAGTTTACGTTTATCAAGTTCCCCAATTCAGGGGGAATACTGCCACTCAATTGATTTCCAACAAGGGACAAGTCTACTAAATTTGTCAGGTTGCCAATTTGTGAAGGTATATTTCCGCTCAGTTGGTTGTAAAGGATGAACAATCTTGTCAGGTTTGTGAGGTCGCCTATTTCAGGGGGAATACTACCTGTTAGTTGGTTGTTGCTCAGTTGGAGAATATCCAGATGTGTCAAATTGCTTAATTCTGAAGGAATGGAACCACTCAGATTATTGCTTAAGAGATTTAGCCAGATTACATGCCCATCCTCACAAACTACATGAACCCAAGCGCATGGCATTGATGTAACAAGCCACCCCGTGTTTACGTTCCAATTTGCTCCTCCCGTACTGTTGTATATTGAAACAAGCGCTTCACACTCAGTTTGCGGAATTTCGCTAACGACTGAGCAATCAAAGCCATTGCTCTCAGCATTCGCAATGGACTTGAATGAACTGGTTTTATTGAGAAAGGTGAATGTAAGCGTGAAAATGATAATGAGAAGTAGATAACGGTTTTTCATGATGTTTCTCCTATTCTTATAGATTTTTTGATTTCAACTATGGTGAATTCCAATAGAAAGTCGGCCAAAGCCGATTCGGAAACGCCCTTCCTTCGATATTAATGGCATAGACAAAAATGATTTCTCCCGTGGAAAGGTCCAGCATATATGGCACACGCCTTTTCCAAACCACCGGATTGCCATTGACATCTGGATACGTTTCATCGGTACGAAGATTGAGTTGATCCGGCATCAGCCCTTGAATGATGAAGGTATTGCCCGGCCCCCAGGCAAGCACGTCCAAAGGCCCACAGCAATTCCATCTGTCATCAATCATTTCCGGGATGACGACCCAGGTACCTTGTTCCGTATCCACAATATGAAGTTGAAGGTCAGTCAGGATTTCTGTGGAGGAAGAATTGGCTGGTTTTGCAAAGCCAATCACCCAACGTCCGTCCGGTGAGGTAGTATACAATCCTCCCCAACGATCCCCAACAGGTAATCGAAACACGCGCAACTCCGAAAAATCATCCAGACTGATCAGGATGAACTTATGGACTTTATCTTGGCTTTCTGAAAAGTCATCAAAAATCCATACGGCATCCATCGCGGGAACATACTGCATCGCATAACGGTATTTTCGGGGAAATTCAAACGCTTTCCTGTTTTGGCCATTCGGAGAAATCCTGGCGAGACAACTTGCGCAACCATCCGGGTGAAAATAAATATATTGGCTGTCGCTGGACCAGTTGAACGGTTCACTTCCCCGGGTTTCTATTTGTAGTTGCTGGCCGTTTTCCAAAAGAATCGTCCAGATTTCACGATAAAGCCTACCTCCCGCGTCTCTTTTCGTCGTATACATCAACCATTTCCCATCGGGAGAGAACTTAATATTTTCGACGGTTTTGTTATAAGCGCTCACTTCGACCAAAGGGCTGGTTTCATTTGTGGCGATAGTGTGCATGACAAGCATCACCTTCCCATCTTCCATCGTTTTCGGGTAGACCAGTTGAGTCCCATCGGGCGTCCACCCCACCTCGTATCCATAGTTCCACTCATGTTGGATAAACATCTTGCCAACAGGCTCAAGATTTTCTACACTCTTATAACTCCAGGAATTATCCGGTGCAGGAATGTGTTGCATATTGAATTCATCCACATAAACTTCCATCGTTCCCTGTAAATTTTTGAAAGGGAAAGCGATCCATGCACCCACGCCGCCAGCAGGAGTTGGGGTACTGGTAGGGGTTGCAGTTTCAGTCGGGGAAGGAGTAAATGTAGCTGTCGGTATGGGAGTATGGGTGGGGGTGCTCGTCGGCAAAGGAGAAGGTGTGAATGTAAGAGAAGGGATGATAGTAGCCGACGAAACCATCTCGGTTATTGGTGGAGCCTGATTACAAGCCACAATCCAAAACAATAAGAAAAGCCAACAATATTTTTTCATTTATTTGCCTCCATCATCAAATGCAGCATAAAACACATTTCATTTCCACTTTTATACAAATGATACCTTGTTTACGTAAAAATTAATAAGGCCCGCGCTCTTCGATTATTGTCTCTGAAAGTGGGAATAACCCTTTCGTCAACTCCCATAAATCCTCGTGTGTGAGTTCGGGGACATCTTCCAAACCCTGGAACCACTGAGGGCCGAGAGGTTCTAAAAGTCCACTTTCAAGTAATATGCGTTCGAAACGCTCCTCTTCAATTTCTTGGTCAAATGTTTCATCATCCATTTTTTCTATGTCCTTCTGTATTTTCTGCGCCATCTGTGTACCATCTTTTCAGGGTTTTTGCCCCGCGACTCCCGAAATTGCCAATCTCACCTTCCCCTCCAACCACAAAACCTGAAATTCCGACGACAGCGTTTCTCTCACAACAATCTCCTGCGCCCGCGTAATGCTCATCAAATCCGCACTCGCCAGTTTCAACGCCTCACCCAACTCAGCATCCTCGGTTGCCAATTCTAACTGAGGGACTTCGGTTCGCAAAGGCAGATTGTTCCGGCTCTTATAGCCGCGCACGGCACTGGCGATTTCGATGAGGAGCGCGCCCAGTTCTTCGGCGGCGTCCGATTCCAGGGCGGGATCGGGTTCGGGCCAGTGGGAGCGGTGGATGGAGAGGAGGGCGGTGATGTCCGCGGCGGGGTCGGCAAACAGGTTCAGGTAAATCTCCTCGGTGGCAAACGGGAAGAAGGGGGCGAACAATTGCAAGAGGGTTCGGTAAACGCGGTGGAGGGTGTAGCGGGCGGAGTCAGGTTCACCTTCCCTCACCTCATACAACCGCATCTTCGCCATTTCCAAATAATTATCCGTAAACACCCAAAAGAAATTCTCCGTCTCGCTCTTTGCCGTGGCGTACTCATACGCATCGAACAATTCCGTCGCCCGGCGGATCAGGCGTTGGAGGGCGGCGAGAATCCAACGGTCGGCGGGCGTCAGCGTCGGCGGGGTGGTCGGGGGGCGGTAATCGGCTAAAAACCGTTCGCTAAACACGGCCACGTTCCACAGTTTGTTGATCAGCTTTGCCCCGATCTGGATTTTCTCCTCGCTGATCACCGCGTCCTTCCCTGGCGAGGTGCTTGCCGCCCAATAGCGCACTGCGTCGGCGGAATAGGTCTCAATCATCTCCATCGGCGGCATTGGCCCTCCCCCCCGGCTTTTGCTGATCTTGCCCATCCCCTCGCCCGCCAACCCCCACCCGGAGATGAATACGGTTTTCCACGGCAGGGCGTCGAAGTGGAAGTGCGATTTCACAATCGTATCGAACGCCCAGGTGCGGATGATCTCATGCGCCTGCGGGCGGAGCGAGAATGGGTAGACTTTTGCGTACAGTTCCGGGTCTTGGAGCCAGCGTCCGGCGATTTGCGGGGACATCGAGGAGGTCGCCCAGGTGTCCATCACGTCGGATTCAGGAATCAGATTGGCGTTGCCACACGTGCAGGGGCGTGGAGGGTGATCGGAGAGCGGGTCAATGGGCAGTTGCGCCTCCTCCGCCAGGATCGTTTCCCCGCACGAGGGGCAATACCAGATCGGGAACGGGACGCCGAAATACCGTTGCCGGGAGATGCACCAATCCCAGTTCAGATTCTCCACCCACGCGTGATACCGTGCCCCCATATGCGCCGGGACCCAGCGGGCCGCCTCGCCGCGCGCGAGAAACTCCGCCCGAAAATCCAACACCCGCACGAACCACTGTTGGGTGACGATGTATTCGACGGGCGTGTCACACCGCTCGTGGACGCGTACCGATTGCTCCGTAGGCACCCGCGCGAGCAGGAATCCCTGCGCGTCGAGGGCGGCGATCACCCCGCGCCGCGCGGCGTAAATGTTCAACCCGCCGAATTCGCCCGCCGCGTCCGTCATCTTCCCCGCGCGGGAAATGGCCTGGATGAGGGGCAATTTGTGAATTTGCCACCACGCCACGTCGGTTTGGTCGCCGAAGGTACAGCACATGACCGCGCCCGTGCCCTTTTCGGGATCGGCGGACGGATCGGCCAGGATCGGGACGCGTTGCCCGAACAGGGGGACGATGACTTCGCGCCCGATCAGTGTACGGAACCGATCATCCTCCGGGTGAACGAACACGGCCACGCACGCGGGGAGCAGTTCCGGGCGGGTCGTGGCGATCTGTACCCCATCCCCGGCATCTGGCGATGCCTCGGGCGCGGTCTCGGCGAATGGGAAGCGGAGGGTGATGAATTCGCTTTTCCGGGTGAGGTCGTTGAGTTCGGCCTGGGCGATGGCGGTTTGGCATTCGGGACACCAGATCGTCGGGGCCTCCTGCCGGTAGACCAGGCCTTTTTTAAAGAGGTCGAGGAACGAGCGTTGGGAGGCGCGGCGGGCGTGTTCGTCAATGGAGCGGTAGGTGTAGCGCCAGTCAATCGAAAGACCGAGCCGTTGCCAGAGGGCCTCGTAGTCTTTTTCGGCCTCTTCGCTGATTTCCAGGCATTTTTCGATGAACGCGGCGCGCCCCACCCCCTGCGCGGTGATGCCCAACGTGCGTTCGACTAACCGCTCGGTGGGCAGGCCGTTGTCGTCGAAACCCATCGGGTAGTACACGTTGTCGCCACGCATTCGGCGGTAGCGCGCGATGAAGTCGGCGTGGCTGTAGGAGTAGACGTGCCCGAGGTGCAGTTTGCCCGAAACGGTGGGGGGCGGGGTGTCGATGGAGAATACGGGGGCCGCGGAATGAGGGTCAAAATGGTAGGTGCCCTGTTCCTGCCAGGCGCGCTGGAGGCGGGTTTCGGTGGGGGTGGGGGAGTAGCGTTTGTCGAGGGACATGGTTAGTTGATCAGTTGGTTTGCTGGCGATTGCAATCGGCGATTGAAATCGCGGCAACGGTTGCGAAACCTGCCTGCGCAGGTTTAGTCGCCGAAGGGCGACTTGGTAGGGGGTGGGTGCAGTTTCAACTGCCGCACCAGGGAAAACAAAAAACCCTTCCATCCAACATGAGGACGAAAGGGTTCGCGGTACCACCTCAATTCGGCAACAAAGCGTTGCCGCACTCAATCCCTGGCTATCACCAGGGTTTCGCTGTAACGGGCTTACCCGTGACGGTCTACTTTTCGTTTCCGAAGTTCTTCGTCAAACAAACCGGGCGACATTCAGCGGGGAAATCTGGGGATGCTCTCAGCCTGTGACATCTTTTTCTGGCAGAATTTCTGAGGGATTGCATCAGTTTGTGCAATCTCCGCTTACTCCTCCCGGTGGGGAAGGGCTTCCTGTTTGGGGAAGGATTATGAAGTTGGGGTGATTATACTGAGGGGGAGGGTGGCTGTCAACGGAGGCTTGATTGCACTTCCAGTTGGTTTCAACTGAGTTGTTTGTCTTGGTTTGCGCGCATGGTGACAAAGGCTTTTACCATGGCTGGGTCAAAGTGGCATCCTGATTGCTGTTGGATGTAGTGGATGATTTTGTATTCCGACCAGGATTCTTCGCGATAGGGACGGCTGAAGCGGAGGGCGTCCCACACATCGATGATGGAAAATATGCGGGCGGAGAGGGGAATTTGTTCCCCTTTGAGGCCGTTAGGATACCCGCTTCCGTCCCATTTTTCATGATGATAAAAAGGGATTTCCAGTGCGGGTTTGAGAAAATTGATGGGTGCTAATAATTCGTAAGCATAACCGGGGTGTTTACGAACGACTTGCCATTCGTCCTCGGTTAATGGCCCTCTTTTTTTTAGAATGTTGCCAGGAACTCCCAATTTCCCGATGTCGTGGAGCAGTGCCCCGTTACGGATATGAAATAATTGGGTTTCTCGAATGCCTAAAAAGCGCGCAAATTTCTCCGTCATTTCGGCCACTCGAAATGCGTGCTCTCGACTTTCACCATCGTGCAACTCTAATGCATGAATCCAACTTTGTATGGTCATTTCGTAAGTTTCCAGTAGGTGGTTGTGCAAGGCTCTGAGTTGCTCAAGTAAGTAATTCCCGTTTTTTTCCTCCAGAATTTGATTCGTAACGATCATCTGCTCAAACAGAAATGTCATAATGGGGTCCACTTAGGAGGGGGCGCTTTCTGGATGTTGTTTTTTTATGATGGCTCAGAACCTCCGAGGATGGCGGAGAAGAAGATAATTTCCGTGCAAACTCAGATAGCGAACTGGCTTTAATCGTGCTAATATGTGCCTGAGTTTCGGGCGAGAACTGGAAATACTCCCCATAATAACCCTCGCCAATGGCGCGTAAGGGATTGGTCAATAAAAGGGCGCAAAACTCACGATCAATAACTGCGGCGGCGATTAAACGATTGAGGTCCGTGATGGGGTTTTGAAAATTCGTAAACATCATATTCCTTAAAAACGATCATGCGAGGGGGGCAGAGGGTTCGTTTTGTGCCGCGGGTGAAATTTTTCCGGCACGCCATAAAAGGGTAAAAGTTCCGATGGCGATGAAAATATCTCCTAAACTATAGGCGACCCGGTAGGGAATAAAATCCGGGAATCGAAATCGATCCGATAAAAATTCTAGTCGGGTCTCAGTCGGCTGTAAGACAACATCTTTGCCGAGGCCCAGGCGTTCACCCAAGAGCCATTCGTGAGAGGCGGTCTCAGGGTGGACATAAGTCGCAAGCGTTGGCGAGATGGGCATCAACCCACCGTTCACCACGATCACGATTAAATTGAGGACCAAGCCAAAGCCCAGAAGCGTTAAGCCGGACAAATTGCGATTGAGCCAAACCACAATCAATAAGCAAATTAACGAACCGATCAGAATCCCTTTCGCCCAGAAAAGGGGGATCGTTTGAGAAATATTCGGAACCTGAAAGGTCAGGATTTGAGGAACCAGCGCCGCGAAAATGAGCCAGGAATGGACAATAGGGGGTGGTTGAAGCGCTTTTCCGTGTAAACCAGCCCGCAAGCTTCCGGCCAGGAAACCTGCGATTACCGCAAGAGTCATCGGCATCGATTAGCCACCCAACCACCCGGCGGAACCTTCGGGTGCTCCAGCACCAATCACCAGCAGGGCCAGGGTCAGTAAAAACCACATCAGGCGAACGTGTTGGGAGTTGATTTTTCCGGCGGACAGTTTTAAGTTTTTGAGGGTGTTCATGGGGTATCTCCTGTACAAAATTGAATGTAACTGTATTTTCTCGTACAGGAGTAGACAAAGTGGTAGACAAAAAAGCCGACTCAAAAAATTGGTCAGCTTTTGGAACATTTTTTAATCTTTTGTGTTCGAGAGGGTTGGTATGGGTTTTTTAGCGAGTTAACAAATTGTACAGATCACTACTTTCTTTCGACGGGCCAAGCCCATACTCTTTTTTGAGAACTGCCGTGCAGAGTTTGAACTGTCTCACCACTTCTGCGCGATTCCCCCTGGCCGCATGGGCGCGCATGGCTAACCGATGCGCCTCTTCCAAACCCGGATCCATCGATAGCAATGTCTGGCAGTAGCCCAAAACTTTGGCATACTCCCCTTTTTCAAAGGCATAATTCCCTAGCTTTAGGTTTGCGTCAGAAAATTGACGGTTGAAATATTCTCGCTTTTCAGTCACCCAATTGGCATCCATATCTGGCAAAAAAGGCCCTCGAAAAAGGGTCACCGCCGTGGCTAAATGCGCCATTTTATCGGCCTCGCTCGTAGCACGCTCTGCCTGTTTTAACGCGCGTTCCCACTCCTCGACATCATATTCATAATCCCCTTTAAAATCAAAACTGTACCGATCCCCTGTAAAGATGATCGGGTCGCTTGCAAAGGCGCGCCGCAATCGATACATCGTTTTTTTGAAAATAAAACTAAGTTGGGCAGAGGATGCCTCCGGCCAAAAAGCGGCTTCGATTTTTTCTCGGCTCACGCCCCCTGCATGTTCAAGAATAAAAAAGAAAATGTCGCGCGCCTTTACGGTTTGCCAATCTGGCCCGGTAATTTCACGCCCATCGACGATCACGCGATTAGCCCCCAACCCCTGAATGACAATCTTAGGAGGATCAACCGGAATGGACATCTCTTTCTTCCGTAACAAGCGTCGCAAGGTGGGCAATTGCTGATTAAAGCTGATGGCATTTTCCAGTAACTGGTGTTTGGCAAATTCAAAGGCACTCGGGACAGAAATCGCTTCAATCGCAGGAATTTGTTCCGCCGCCGCCACAATCAAAGGTTGGGGGTTTCCCAGTTTCTGGGATAACTCCAGCGTTTGTATCAGATGTTGGCTTGCCAATTCGGGCTGTTTTAATTGATGCTGGACAACAGCCATATAAAAATGGGCCAGGATAATTTCATTGCTAGGCGCTTGGTTGGAAAAATGACCCAATGCCGCTTTTAGCGCCGTCTCTGCCGCCTCAAGTTTTGTGGGGTACGATACCAGCGCCACGGTTAATTCATAAGCCCCATGTTGAAACTCCGCCTGGCTTTGAGCAACGGTCTTTTGCGCCGAATCCAAAAACGGCTGTGCGAACGCTTCCCCGCCGATCACATAGGCCACCTGGGCTTCGGCGAGATCGAGATACAACAAAAGATATTTGTCCTGCAACCGGTTGGCGTGAATTCGCGCCGTCTGATACGCAGAACGTGCGGCCTCCGAGATTTTCAAATCAGCATATAAGTCCCCCAAACTGGCATAAGACAGACCTTTTCCGTCTCCCGAACGGTGAGCATAGGATATCGCCTCCTCCAAATACGTCGCGGCCTGGCGATAATCTCCACGCAAATGAAAAAATACCCCCAAATTATTCGCCGTAATCGCCGCATGAGAATAACTTTCAACCTTGCGCCAAAAGCTCAACGCATTTTGATAAGCTGTTTCAGCCTGATGATGTTGTCCCAACGCCCGGTACATCATTCCCAAATCGCTAAGCGCAATGGCCTCTCGGCGCTGGTCCCCCAAAAAAACAAAAACTAAGCGGGCCTTTTCAAGGTGTTGCACCGCCACCTCATAATCCCCTAACCGTTGTTGACACAATCCAATCACACGCAACGCCTCCGCGTGGGTCAAGTCCGCCCCGTCCCCTAAAAGACTCAACGCTTCCTGCGCATTCGCCAACGCCTCCGTATAATTCCCCGCCATCAAAAACGCCATCCCGCGGCGGGTTAACGTTTGTGCCAACCCTTTGGGGTCCGTTTGGCGAAACAAATTTGCCGCCTGATTCAAAAACTCAATGCCATCCTGGGCATCCCCCAACATAACCGCCGTGATTCCTCGCAACGAAAGCATCGCTGGGCGCGAAAATCGAAGTTCAAAAGGTAATTCATCAATCCACTTTGCCAGGGTTTTATACCGCCCTCCCGCGGCCATCGTTGGGCTAACCTCCTCAATTAACCCCGCAATTGCCTTCTGATCCCCCAAACGTTGGTAAATCGTCCGGCTTTTTTCCCATTCCCCCTGTTCGGCATAAATCGTCGCCAGTTTATACAAAATACAACGATAGTTTTCCGGATCATTCTGCGCGATCTGCGCCTGAAGAAAATCTCGAAACAAATGGTGATACCGCACCCACCCATTTTCCAACGGCTGGATAAACAAATTTTTCTCCACCACCGTGTAAATCAAATCCTGCCAGCGATGGCCGGATGGCGGCGTCCCCAACACCTGTTCGCAAAACTGCCGGTTAAACTCCTCCAGCAACGAAGTCTGCAAAAGAAACTGACACAAATAATCCGGTTGTTGCTTCAGCACCTGCGCCATTAAATAAGCCGACAAATCAATCCCCGTCACCCTGCTCACCCGCCCTTGTTTAGACAAACCGCTCAATTGCGACTGGGCAGACAACAACAACCCCGTAATCCACCCTTCCGTTTGCTCAAACAACTCCCTCGCAAGCCCATCCGAAATCTCCTCCCGATAATTTTGCTGAATAAACGCCTGAATCTCCTCCGGGGTAAAAGCCAACTCCCGAAAACTCAACCCCCCCACCTGCGTTCGCCCCACCAAAAGCGTCAAATCGGGCAAATCAGGCAACTTCCGGGTCAAAATCGCAACATGGCAGTTTTCATCCGACTTCTGCACAAACAAACTCACAAACTGGCGCACCTCAGGATTGACTTCCACCAAATAATAATCATCCAAAACAAACAAAAAATGGTCGCGCACATGGGCATACGCCTCGTTCACCAAAATCGTTGTCAGCCGGTCCAAATTAATTTGAGACCCCCGCCGGAGTTCACTCCTCGAATCCACCCCAAAACCAGGAAACCGCGTCTCAATTGCCGCAATAAAATGCGCAATAAACCGATTCAAATCCTGATCCATCTCATCCAAAGCAAACCAACACGTCGGAATATCCAACCGATGGGCAACATCCGCCATAAACGTCGTCTTCCCATACCCTGCAGGCGCGGTGATCAAGATCAGCTTAAATTCTAAAAGCTCATAAAAAAACTCCAAAAGACGCGGGCGTGTCAACCACTCGGCTCGGTGGGTTGGTAACGCAATCTTGGTGCGAGAAATCGGCGTATCCATAAATAGTTTGCTGAACAAACAAATTTGCACCTCCTATTGTACTTAATAATTCTCACCATACAGAAAAATTCATCAATCCTCCCAAAATTCCCCAAAAAAAATTTCCCCTCAATTCTTTTTCCCGGACCTCGCGGCGCGCCATTTCCCCAAAAAAACTCCTCCCCCCGCCGTTTGTCGCCGATGATAAACCCACCACTCCACCAGCAAAATCACCAACGCCAGCGCCGCCAACCAATTCCAAAGCTCCCGATTCCCCAACTCATTCTCCTGCTGAGGTTGGACAGCAGACAGCCCGATCCGAATATCCGTCGCAGGCCGAATATTGGACTCATCCGGGGCAAACAAATTAACCGCGAAAAATTCCGCGGGGAACTGGTCCCCCGGCAGATAATTCACCGCGTACACCCCCAACTCCCCCGTATTCTGAAAAAAGACCCCCCCGTTTTCGAGCAGG
>JABWBV010000718.1 GCA_013359445.1 Anaerolineales bacterium
GCTCACTTCGCCGATGGGGTAGGGAAAATGCAGGTGGGTGATGTCCGGGTTGAGCCGGGGGAGTTCGAAGAGGAACGCGGCGGTGAGGGGGGTGGATGCGACTGTGGCGAGCCGCCCCGTGCGGATCAGGTGGACGCCGTTCAGCGTTTCGCGCGAAGGCAGGCGGGCGGGATTCGTCACGAGGACGGTGACGTGGTGCCCCGCGCGGGCTTCGAGTTCGGCCAGGGTTTTGATGTGGTTTTCGATCCCGCCTAAAATGGGGGAATAGTCTTTGTAAACGTGAAGAATTCGCATGGGGCAAGTCTATCGTATTCCCGTGGCTCTGTCACGTACCCTGGAGCGGTAAAGCAAGCCTTTCTTAAAGTCCAGGGGCGATGCACTTTGGCAGGGATTTAGACCAAAATTCTGAGCAAAACCGTAACCGTTGAGATGTATTTGGAGAATCCCCGAAACTTTCTTCTCTAGACTGAACGGTTACCAAAAACCTTCTCCAAAATCAGTCACAAGTGCGTTGCCCTGGGATGATGCGCGACTTTAAGAAAAGCCCGTTGTGAAATACGGCTCATGTTGCGATTTTTCCTCCCATGCGTTAAGATACCCCGCGATGTCTACGCCGAAGAATATCGCTCGTCATACCGTTAAAGGGTCTGCTTATAATGTCATGGCCTCTGTGGTGACGATTGCCTTGGGGTTTTTGCGGGCTTCGTTGATGACGAAGTTGTTGGGGGGCACGGCAGAAGAATTGACCGTGTTTGGGGTGAATAAGCTGGCGATTTTTTTTCTGGAACTGGCCGCGCAGATCGGGACAATTGGCTTGAATAGTGCGTATATTCATCGCAAGGAAGTTGGGGAGGTGGATCGCACCGTTTATTTCACGATGAATTTGGGGTTATCCGTGATCAGCATGGCGATTTTGGCGGTGTTTGTGCCGTTGATTGTGCGGCTGTATCCAGACTATCCGTTTTTGGGGGCGGTGATTTTTGCCTATATGGGGATCGAAATTATCCGCGCGTTCAACATTACGCAAACGACGATTTTAAGCAAGGACCTGGCGTTTGGGCGGCTGGTGTTGGTGGATATGGCAAGTTCGGTGATGATGACGTTGGTGGGGCCGGGCCTGGCGTGGTTGGGGGCCGGGGTGTGGAGTCTGGTGGGCGAGACGTTTAGCGGGATTTTTACCCGCACGTTGATGATCCTGGTTTTTTATCGGCCCTGGCGTCCTCGCTTGGGCTGGGATACCGAGACGGTGCGGTGGTTTTGGGCGTATGGCGTCAAGGCCTGGTGGACCAGTAATCTGGCGTTTTTGATTGATCGCTTCGACGATTTTTGGATTGGGACGGCCTCGTCCCTGGGCAAACTGCCCCTGAGTTTTTACGATCGTGCCTACGAATTTGCCCGGTATCCGCGCCGGGTGGTGGCGAACCCCATTTTGGACGTGTTTTTCCCCACCTTCGCGCATTTGCAAGCGGATCGCCTGCGGCTTTCGCGGGCGTTTTTTCGGGCCACAAGCCTGATGGTGCGGGCCGGATGCCTGTTTTCGCTCATTTTCATTCTCACCGCCCCGGAATTTATTCGCATTTTCCTCACCGACGCGCTCCTGCCCATGCAGTTGACCTTTCAGTTGATGATCGTATACACCCTGCTTGATCCTCTCTCGATGGCGGCGCGCAACTTGATGATGGCGACCGGCTACCCGGACAAAATCCTGCGCGCCCGGATCGTGCAAACGGTCATTTTTATCCCCGCGGTGATTGGCTTGTCAGCCGTGTGGGGGATTGAAGGGGTGGCGGTGGCCGCCGATTTAATGGTGTTGGTCGGGGCGGTGTTGTTTTACCGCTACACCCGGCTGGTGGTCGATTATTCCCCGCGCGCCCTGTGGTTTTGGCCGCTGGTGGCGATGACGATCACAGGCGGGGCGATGTTGGCGTTGGCCCCGGTTTGGGCGGGGTGGCCTGTGTGGGGCGCGTTCCTCCTCAAACTGATCCTGATCCCCCTCTTTTTTGGCCTGATCCTGCTCATCACGGAGCGCGATCAATTGCTCACCGGCTGGAACATGATCTGGGGGCTGGTACGCCCCAAAGGGAGTTCTCATGCCTAAAGTGCTCGTCGTTGGCTGGGACGGAGCCACTTTTGACGTCATTCGCCCGCTCGTTGCCGAGGGCAAACTGCCCAATCTTGCCAAAATGATGCACGGAAGTTGGGGAACTTTGCGCTCCACCGTGCCCCCCGTCACACCCGGCGCGTGGACCTCGTTTTTTACCGGCAAAAACCCCGGCAAACATGGCATCTTCGATTTCCAAGACCTGGACCCTGCCACCTACGAATTCAAAACTGTCCGCACCGACCGCCACCGGGAAAAACGCCTCTGGCAGATTCTGGGCGAACAGGGCTTCCGCTCCCTGATTTTTGACGTGCCCTTCACCTACCCGCCCCACCCCCTCCACGGGTGGATGCTGACCGGGTACGGCACCCCGCGCCGCCCGGAAACCGTCTTCACCTACCCCGAAAACCTGGCCGACCTCCTCCCGCCCGACCTGCGCCACACGGTTCACGTGGCCCTGCCCCTCCAAAAATTTGACCGGAGCCAGCAATTTATTGACGAATGGACCGAAATTATGGCCGGGCGGCAAAAACTCCTCCACCACCTGATCACCACCCAGGCGTGGGACCTGTTTATGGTCGTCTTTTCCATCACCGACAATATGGCGCACGTCTTTTGGACATTCTACGACCCCGCGCACCCCAACTACCACAAACCAGAAGGCGAAAAATTCCGCGCCGCCTTCCGCAATGCCTACATCACCGCCGACGCGCTCCTTGGCGACCTCATGGACGCCGCCGGGCCGGATGTCACCACCCTCGTCCTCTCCGACCACGGGTTTGGCAGTGTGCGCCCGCGCCAATACATGCAACAACGCCTCCTGCAAGGGGGCTATCATCAGCTCACCCCCGGGAAAAAATC
>JABWBV010000719.1 GCA_013359445.1 Anaerolineales bacterium
TGGTGTGGAACGTATGCCAAAGCCATCAACAACGTTGCCCCTCGCACGGGAAGCCTGTTTGAAAAACCCATCCATCGCAAAATTGTCACGACCGATGCCTATTTTACCAACCTCGTGACCTACATTCACCGTAACCCACAAAATCACGGTTTGATTGACGATTTCCGTCTCTGGCCTTATTCCTCTTACCAGACTTTGCTCTCCGAGAAACCCTCCCGCCTGGAACGAAACACCCTGCTCAACTGGTTCGATGGCGTTCAAGGATTTACTGAACTTCATCAGCGAGAGACGGACGAAATCTCTCTTCGAGAAATTCTTTTTGATGAATAACGTCTTTTTTAAGAACATTGTAATTACTCACTAGAATAGAAGATTCCGAAAAAAAAGGATGGATGGGGGGATGTACATCCCCCCATCCATCCTTTTTTTTCGAGACTACCCCTGTCAGGTGTGAGTAACTACAGAACATTCGTGTATTTCCAACTTCTCATATGAGACGCTCGCCGTTCCTAAAGCCACACCCCCACGGAAAAGACGATGATCGAGCGATCAAAACGACGGATCAGCAGATTGACCGGTTGGTGTATGGGTTGTATGGGTTGACGGAAGAGGAGATACAAATCGTTGAAGGAAAAGAAGGTCATCATGTTTAAGAGAATATTTACTCGTTTCAAAAATTTCGTTTTGCGAATTTTCGGCATCCACCAAGAGCCACCCGCACCTGTTCCATCCCCACCGGCTCAAGAAACGTCAAGTCCAATTCCCACCCCCACGCCGCCGCCTGTTTTTTCAGGACAACCTGCGCCCCTCGTCGCGCCTGAATTGGTACTTCCCTCTACCGAACCTCCCCTATACCAACAACGAGATTCCCTTTTTACCTACCGCGAAAAAATCTTTTTCATCGCCTTGCTCGACGCCCTCAAGTGGGATTATTGGGCTTTTGCCAAAGTCCGCATGGCTGACGTTATCTTCCTCGCCAACGAATCCGCCGACCGCAAATTACACAACAACCAAATCCAATGCAAACACCTGGATTTTGTCATTTGCGAGAAAAAAACCTACCGTCCCGTCCTCGTAATTGAATTAGACGACAATACCCACTTTCACCCGGATCGGCAAGCGCGAGACGAATTCAAAAACACCACCCTCGCGCAAGCCGGACTGCCCTTACTCCGTGTCCCGCTTCAGAAATATTACAACCCCGAAACCTTGCGGAAAGAAATATTTTCAGCGCTCCAGAAAAACGTCTCCATGACGACATGAAGCGAAATCCCCATGCTCCCCCTGCACCCACGCCCGCCGCAAACACGCCCACGGAAAAGACGATGATCGAGCGATCAAAGTGACGGATCAGCAGATTGATCGGCTGGTGTATGGGTTGTATAGGTTGACAGAGGAGGAGGTGGAGATTGTGGAGGGATGAAAGGGAAGTATAATGAGAAAAATCAAGGAGTAGAGACAATGACCATTCAAGCCCCAAAAACGATGATGGACAACCTCCCCATGTTTTTAGACCCCCTGACCCATTACTTTGAACGCCTTCTCCCCATTCAAACCGTCGAAGCGTTGTACGCCGACTGGCAACCGGATGGCCTGGAAGTCTGGCTCGTGGTCAATCAGGCCACGGAAGAAGATCGGAAACGCATCTTTACCCAAGAATTAGCCGTCCTACAAGCCTTCCCTGGTCTAGGGCTAGACACGCGGATGGTAGATCGCGCCCAGGTAAATGTCAACGAAAAAATAGATTTACTCACGATGGATATGTTCCTCCGATTCCCCCGCGTCCTCCATGCCTGATCTCCTCACCCATCAACATCAAGTTACCCATAATCGCACCGTCGCGGCCTATCTGGAACAGGCAGGAGTTGAACATCTCGATTGGGTCGTCACCGTACTTTTTTATACCGCGATGCACCTGATGGATCAGGTCTTATATGCGCGGCAAAAGCTCAATCCTCGCAACCATCAACAGCGGCACGCGGCCATCGCCAATACCCCTGAATTGGTTCCTTTGTATGCCGATTACCGGGAGTTAGAGCATCAAAGTCGCGAAAGTCGCTATGAATGTGTTCAGTTTTCAATAAAAGAAGTGGAGAGCCTTAAAGCGCGGCTGATGGGAATTGAACAGACCGTAAACACCATTCTTCAAATATGACCGAATGCCTTATCCCCATGCTCACCCTGCACCCACGCCCGCCGCAAACACCCCCACGGAAAAAACCCTGATCGAGCGAGCAAAACGACGGATCAGCAGATTGACCGGTTGGTGTATGGGTTGACGGAGGAAGAGATTTCCGAGCATTGCTGATGAAACGCCTCACTCCTTTCATCTTCACCCTCCTCCTCATCGAATTTCTGGACGAGTTCGTCTTTGGCGCGCGGGAGGCCGCGTGGCCGTTGGTGCGGGATGATCTCAACCTGACGTACACACAGATTGGCATGTTACTCAGCCTGCCGGGGGTGATCGCCAGTTTCATCGAACCGGTGATTGGGATTTTGGGGGATGTCTGGAAACGGCGGGTGCTGGTGTTGGGCGGGGGCGTGTTTTTCGCGGGGTCATTGCTGTTGACGGCGATCAGCCGGGATTTTGGGGTGCTGTTGCTCTCTTTCATCATTTTCTATCCCTCGTCGGGAGCGTTTGTCAGCCTGTCGCAGGCGGCGCTGATGGACGAAGACCCGACCCGCCACGAGCAGAACATGGCCCGCTGGACGTTCGCCGGGTCGTTGGGCGTGGTCGCCGGGCCGCTGGCATTGGGGGCGGCGATGATCATGGGATACGGCTGGCGCGCGTTGTACGCGGTCTTCGGGATTTTGTCCCTCCTCGCTGTGGCCTACGCCGCGCGGTTTCGCTTTTCCAAACCCTCTCCAATTCCCACAAATTCCGAGAAATTCCCGCTCGACGAAGACGACGCCCCCCCGCTCCCCTTCCGCGAAGATCTCCGCGCCGCCTTCCAGGCCGCCG
>JABWBV010000093.1 GCA_013359445.1 Anaerolineales bacterium
GGTTAGCGTCGTTTTCCCATGATCGATGTGTCCCATCGTCCCTACGTTCAGGTGCGGTTTGGTCCGCTCAAAGGTGCTCTTGGCCATGTTTTTGTGCTCTCCTGTTATTACAGATAATGGTTTATGTAATAAGAGCCCTCAATGGGATTTGAACCCATGACCTCATTCTTACCAAGAATGCGCTCTACCTACTGAGCTATGAGGGCTTGTTACATGAATATAAAACCCGATAATTGGGTTAAGGTGGGCAGGGACGGATTCGAACCGCCGAAGGCTTTGCCAGCTGATTTACAGTCAGCCCCGTTTGTCCACTTCGGTACCTGCCCATTGGGCCGTTATTGGCTCACGCTTAACCCCAAAAAAAATTTAGGATTAAGCATAAGCTACTAACGGAAGCCGACGATGGGAATTGAACCCATAACCTACCGCTTACAAGGCGGTGGCTCTGCCATTGAGCTACGTCGGCAAGGAATTTTCAATGTTCTGTTAGGCGTGTGCCCTTTCATTAAGCGAACGGCATTATACCAAAGGCACCCTTGACCGACAAGAGACCGATTTTTTTGTTAAAAGTTGCACTGCCAAACGGCGTGCGAGTTTATCAGGTTAAATGGGGGCCGTCAATGGTTTTATTTTTCAAAACCCTCGTTTTTCCCAGACTTTGTAAAGCACGACCGAACCAGCAATCGAAGCATTTAATGATTCAATTTGCCCACGCATGGGGAGTTGGATGAGTAAATCGCAGGATTTTCTGATCAAATCCCGCATCCCGCTTCCTTCACTGCCCACCACGATTGCCAGAGGGCCATCTAGCCTGGCTCGATCTATCCGATCTGCATGGAGACTTTTTTCTAACCCAATAATCCATAACCCTTCTTCTTTTAGACGCGTGATGGTTTGGGCGAGGTTGGCCTGGGTAATGAGTAAATGTTCGCTTGCGCCAGAGGAACGATTGACAACGGCGGGAGTGACGGTCGCGGTACAGCGCAGGGGTAAACAGACGCCGTGGACGCCGACTGCTTCGGCGGTTCGTAACAGTCCGCCAAGATTTTGGGGGTCTTGGAGGGTGTCTAAAATCAGAATGAGAGGCTGTTCGTTTCGCTGATGGGCCAGGGTAAGCATCTCGTCGAGAGGACGGTATGGGTAGGCACTGACTTCTAGGGCCACGCCTTGATGGTCGGAGACGGTTAGCGTGTGGAACCAATCTTTTGTAACGGTGCGCGTGGGGATTTTTTTATCCCGACAAAGTTTGATAATCTCGTTAAGTACTTTGTCGTCTTCATTTCCGGCGGCAAGGTGGAGTTGAAAAAAATTCCTTCGACCGGCGCGTAGGGTTTCGTGGACGGGGTTGCGCCCGTATAGCCACTCGCGCATTATTCCCAACGCCAGGAGGAGCCTTCTTTGCTATCTTCAAGCACGACTCCCAAATTACGCAGACCGTCGCGGATTTTATCCGAGAGCGCCCAAAGTTTCTGTTGACGTAATTCGGTACGGATTTCGATAAGAAAATCCACGAATGGGTCAGCGGAGGAGGTACGGGTTTGTTCTTCTAAAGTTAGCCCCATTACATGGGTCAGTTCGCGCAAGAGGGTTTGGGCGGGAACGAGGGCTTCGGTGGAAAGCCCGTTGTCGCGGGCTTGATTGATCGCACGTACCAATTCGTACAGATGTCCCAAGGCGCCTGCTGTATTAAAATCATCGTCCATGGCTTCGATAAAGCCCTGGCGAGTGGTTTCGACTTGTGCAGTGAGGGCGGTGGTAAGCGCTTCGGGGGTGGCCCCTGCACCGGGCCGGGCCGGGCGCAGGGCCCCGCGCAAACGCTCTAATCCCCGCGTGGCTTGTTCGATGACTTCATCCGTAAAGGTTAACGGGCTACGATAGCTGGAGTTGAGGACGATTAGCCGGAAGACATCCGCCGGATTGCGGGAGAGAAATTCGTCAATGGAGATAATGTTGCCGAGGGATTTGGACATTTTCTCGCCGGAGAGTTGCAACATGCCGTTGTGAATCCAGTAACGAGAAAAGGGTTTCCCGGTGTAGCTTTCGCTTTGGGCAATTTCGTTTTCGTGATGGGGGAAGATGAGGTCGTTGCCGCCCCCATGAATATCGATTTGCTCGCCTAAATGTTCCATGCTCATGGCGGAGCATTCGATATGCCAGCCTGGACGACCTTTGCCCCAGGGGCTATCCCAGGCCGGTTCGCCGGGTTTGGCGGCTTTCCAGAGCGCAAAATCCAGGGGGTTTTCTTTCCGTTCGTCTACATCAATGCGTGACCCTGCTTGCATATCTTCCAGTTTGCGGCGGGAAAGTTTGCCGTAGTCGTCATCTTCTTCGACGCGGAAGTAGACATCCCCATCGACGGCGTAGGCGTATTCGTTATGGATCAGGCCTTGTGTGATGGCGATGATGTTTTGGATTTCTTGGGTAACGCGCGGGGTCACATGGGCAGGGAGGACATTGAGGTCTGTCAGGTGTTGCATATATTGTTTGACATAACTCTCTGCCAATGCAAAGGGATCGATGCCGGATTCGTTGGCCCGGCGGATGATTTTGTCGTCCACGTCGGTAAAGTTCATGACGTGTTTGACCACATAGCCGCGATATTCCAAATAGCGGCGAATAATATCAAACACAATCGAGGACATGGCGTGGCCGACGTGCGCGTTGTCGTAGACGGTGGGGCCGCAGACATACATGCGTACTTTGCCCTCTTCAAGGGTCTGAAAATCTTCTTTGATGCGAGTTAGGGTGTTATATATACGGAGCGTCATCCGAGTTTCCTAAGGGGTTATTTTCCCTCTGGGCGGGCAAAAATCATGCGCCCAGCGGCGGTTTGTAAGACTTTGGTCACAACAGTTGGAACTTTGGTTCCCATATAATCTTGCCCGTTTTCAACGACAATCATCGTGCCATCTTCTAAATAGCCCACCCCTTGACCATGCTCTTTTCCTTCCTGAATGATTTGGACGTTGAGAATTTCACCGGGGAGAAAGACGACCTTGACCGCATTGGCTAGTTCATTGATGTTGAGAATACGTACCCCTTGCAATTCAGCCACGCGGTTAAGGTTGTAGTCGTTGGTTAGCACGGGACAGGTCAATTGCCGGGCCAGCAATACAAGTTTTTCATCGACTGGGTGATTCCCAGAAATGTCTTGATCGGAAATCTTGACTTTGACTTGTTTATTTTTCTGTAGGTCGGTGAGTACTTCTAGCCCGCGGCGGCCACGTTGGCGACGGAGGGCGTCGGACGAGTCCGCAATGTATTGCAACTCCTGAAGAACAAACCGGGTGATGACCAGTGTGCCAGGGATAAATCCTGTGCGGGCAATGTCTGCAATGCGTCCGTCGATAATCACACTAGTATCGAGCAAGACGATTTGTTCTACCACTTCTGGCGGTGCGGCGGCGGGGACCGGACGGGGTTGGAAAACTCCCGAAAATAGCGTGCGGAAGTCTTCTTGGCGTCCCGCAAACAGGGTGATGCCCAGGTAGGCGCAGGTGAGGGTGCTGACAATCGGCATGACTTGCCCCAAGGGATCAGGAAGTTGAGCCAGGGGGACAGACAATAAAGCCCCGATAATCAAACCAACGATTAGGCCGGTTAAGATAGAAAAAAGGGTGCGGTTATTCATTTGCCCTAAGGCAGTCCGAACCGTGCGAATTGGGCGCGTTGTGAGGAAGGGGGTTAAGATCAGCCCGACGAGTGCCCCCAACAGGCCCATGACTACGCCATACAATTGTGCGCTTTCGCCAGCCGCGCGAGCCAGGTAAACCCCCCATGACCCTCCCGCCAGCCCAAAAATAACCATACCAATAATACGAAGAATAAATTCAAGACTCATATGATAAAAAATGCCAAAAATGTCGTTAAGGTTGCATGATAGCACGCGCTCACACGAGAGTCAACGCGCCAAGATGTTGTATTATGGATAACATACGGCTTTATTGACTTTTCTTTTCACCATGCTACAATTTTTTAATCTATGAACCCCCTGACTTCTTCTTTCTTCGTTTCCCATTTTTTCCTTCAAACGACCGACAAAACTGCAGGGGGCATGATTTTGTCCGCACTGATTATTGTGGGCGTCTTATTGGCGATTGGATATTGGATTATTTCTCAGTTTTTTGGCCTTTGGGAGGAACAGCCTGCGCCCAAAAAAAATCCCCAAAAACAGCCCCCTCCACCGACTAAAAAAGAGAAAGAAGAAAAACCCCTCCCCTCTCCCTCTGTGGCTGGAAAGCCAGATCAATTTGACTGGGTAAAAGATGAATACCCTGACGCGCTCCTCATGGACGCCCAAACCGTCGTAAAAGAATATCAGGCAGGGCGGCGAAATTTTCAAAGTGTGTATCCAACCGCTGTTGCCCCATACGATACTTATTTAAAGTGGACGGTATTGGACGGAATCGATTTCTCGCGCGCCATGTTGTACCGCGCCCCCTTTGATGGCACCAGCCTGCTAGATGCAAATTTTAGCGGGGCTTACCTGGAAGGGGTGTCCTTTCGAGGGGCCATCCTGCGCCGTACCAATTTAACCTGGGCGGACCTCAGCGGAGCCGACCTCAGCGGGGCGGACTTAACCGGCGCCAATCTTAGCTACGCTTCCCTGCAAGGCGTAGATTTCACCAAAGCCAAATTGACCGGGGCCATTATCACACCTGAACAACTTCAGATGGCGCGTTCCCTCAAAGATGCCACCTTACCCGATGGCCGAAAAGCTGAATAACGACAGTATCCCGGAATTGGCCCTAAACGCATATACTTTTCTAATACCTCTCTGGTAATATCTGCCTAACCCTGCCTAAAAACGAACCACCCCACAAGGAATCTCTCATGGTCTCCTCCCCTCACATCATTGAAGTTAGCGAAACCGACTTTGAATATGAAGTTATCCAATATTCCCGCACGAAAACCGTCATCGTAGATTTTTGGGCGGAATGGTGCGTCCCTTGCCAGACCCTGGGACCCATTTTGGAAGCGTTGGTCGAAAACGCAGAGGGCCGTTATCGTCTCGCCAAAGTAAATGTCGATGATAACCCCAATCTGGCGCTTCGATACAACGTTCGGAGCATCCCCTACGTCAAAGGGTTTCGCTTAGGACAGGTTGCCGCCGAGTTTATCGGGGTCGCCTCAAAAGCCGAAATCGAAAAATTTATGAAAGAACTGGCCCCCAACGCCACAGATTTACTCCTCTCCAAGGGCCTGGGGCTACTTCAAACCCACCGCTGGGGTGATGCCGAAGCCACCTTACGAAAAGTTTTACAAGAGCAACCCAAATCCCCCCCGGCTCTTTTGGGACTAGCCAAAAGCCTGCTCGCCCAAAACAAAGCCAAAGAAGCGGATGACATAGCCCGAACTTTCCCCGCCAGTAGGGAATATGCGTCCGTCGAAATTTTACGGCCCTTAATCGACGCCCTGCTCAACACTCGCCCTCAAACGGGGAACCATGACCTAGAAGCGATCTACCTGCGCGCGTTGAACCTGATCAAAACCGGAAAATTCCCCGCCGCCCTGGATGGATTACTGGAATTGCTCCGTCAGGACAAAACCTACCGGAACGGTACCCCGCGGAAAATCGTGGTAGCCTTACTCGAAATTTTAGGCGAAAATCACGACTTGACCCGCCAATACCGGGCCGAACTCGCCTCCGTGCTATTTTAAAAAAGGGTTCGCCCAGGTATAACGGGACAAAAATTCGGCACTTTTCCCAGCTAAAACGGGAACGCCCAAAAAACGAAATTCTCCGCAAACAAAAAGGAGGGTGAGGCCAATCCTGGCCCCACCCTCCTTTTTTCTTGCAGAAGACGCTCCCCTTTGCTGAGAATTTATCCCGAAGAAGCCCCCTCTACCCCCATCATACGCATCATTTCCCACAAAACCCGATCCGCCACCTCTTCTTTGCCCATTAATGGGAGGGCCTCCTGGCGTCCATCAGGGAAGAGCAACGTAACTTGATTGGTATCCACTTCAAACCCTGCTCCGGGAGCGCCAATGTCATTGGCGACAATCATGTCGAGCTTTTTCGCCCGAATCTTTCCCGCGGCATTTTTCAAAACCTCTTGCGACTCGGCGGCGAACCCAATCGTTAGCCCACGATATTGGTGGTTGTGTTTCAAAAAGCCAACCGTTTGTAAAATATCGGGATTCCGTTCCAATAAAATCGGGGGAATCGTATTTTCTTTTTTGATCTTTTGCTCTGCCGGGTGGGCCGGGCGAAAATCTGCCACTGCCGCCGCCATCACCAGGGCCGAAGAATCCATGATCGCGGCCAGCACCGCTTCCAACATCTCCCCCGCAGTTTTGACCGGGATCAGGTTCGCACCGGCGGGGATCGGAAGATGAGTCGGCGAGGAGATCAGGTCCACATCTGCCCCTAGGTCCAGGGCGGCCTGGACAATTGCATAGCCTTGTTTGCCGGATGAACGGTTTGTGAGGACGCGAACAGGGTCCAGCGGTTCTTGCGTGCCCCCAGCCGTGACCACGATCTTTTGCCCGGTCAACGGCCCGCCGCGTGAGAGTTGATAGCGAATGTGCCCGGCGAGGTCCGCGGGGTCGGTCATGCGTCCAACCCCGCGCAAGCCCGAAGCGAGATGCCCCTCCACCGGGCCGAAAAAGGTGACGCCCCGTGCTTTCAACAGTTGGACATTGGCCTGGGTGGCGGAGTTATCCCACATGCCCCCGTCCATGGCAGGGGCGATCAGGATCGGACAGCGCGCGGCCAGGCTAGTGATCGTGAGTAAGTTGTCCGCCTGGCCGTGGGCGAGTTTGGCGATGGTGTTGGCGGTGGCCGGGGCAATGATCATCAAATCGGCTTTTTCGGCCAGGCTCACATGAATGACGTGTCCGGCCGCGCCCCACAGATCGGCGTCTACAAAGGTTCGCCGCCCGGTGACCGATTGAAACGTGAGGGGGGTGATAAATTGTTGGGCCGCTTGCGTCAAGATCGCTTCGACTTCGGCTCCGGCCTGGCGCAATTTGGACGCGAGGTCAGCCGCTTTGTAACAGGCGATGGAGCCGGTGACGCCGAGCAGGAGGTGTTTGTTGGCGAAAGGGTTCATGGGTGTCGGTTCAATTCCCAAATAATGCGTAACCCATCCAGCGTGAGCCAGGGGGCAATGTGTTGGATAACGCGGGTTTCGGGGGCGATGATTTCGGACAGGCCGCCGGTGGCGATCACTTTCATCTGCTCCCCCAACTCGGCGCGAAACCGGGCAACCATGCCTTCCACCAGCCCCACGTACCCGAACAAAAGCCCGGATTGGATGGCGTGGGGTGTATTTTTGCCGATGACGGACGGGGGCCGGGCGATGTCCACTCGATTGAGTTTGGCCGCCCGCTGAAACAGGGCGTCTGCCGCGATGCCCAGGCCGGGGGCAATCGCGCCGCCCAGGTAATCGCCCTCTTTTGTAATGGCGTTAAACGTGGTTGCTGTGCCAAAGTCCACCACACACGCGGGGCCGCCGTAGAGATGCTGGACCGCGGCGGCGTCGCAAATCCGGTCCGCGCCCACCGCCCGAGGGGGATCATATAACACCCGCACGCCGGTTTTGACGCCTGCATCTACGTTGAGCGGGTCTTGTTGCAGGTAGCGTTTGCACGCTTCCAGCACGCGGGCGGTGAGGGTGGGGACGACGGAGGCCATCACGACGCCGGTCAGGTCGGCAGGCGTGCGGCCTACGTGGTTGAGCAGGCCGAGAAATTGCAGGCCGTACTCGTCTGGCATCCGTTCGTGATCGGTCGCCAGACGCCAGCGCGGGCCGAGTTGGGTGCCTTCGTAGAGGCCGAGGGTTAAGTTGGTGTTGCCGAGGTCAATGGTGAGGAGCATAGGCTTATTTTACCCTACTAACTTAACACGCAAAATCGTTTGCGCGAAACCCCCGCCCTCATATATACTGAATCCAGGTATTCGGAGGCCCGTTCATGCGAATTTACGACGTTACTTTGACTATTTCCCCCACCCTTCCCGTTTGGCCTGGTGATCCTCCTGTTGACCTTCATCGCGTGTCAAAAATGGAAGAGGGGGAGGTCTGCAACGTGACTCGCATGAATATCAGTGTGCATACCGGCACCCACGTAGACGCCCCCTATCATTTCCTGGCAAAAGGCAAAACCGTCGAAACTCTCGACCTGAAAACCCTGACCGGGCGCGCCTACGTCGTCGAAATTTCCAATGTCGATGTGGTGACTGCCGCCGACATCGAAGCCGCCGACATCCCCCCCCGCACCAAGCGCGTGCTTTTCAAAACCCGCAACTCCAATCACTGGACCAAAAACCACTCCCAATTTAATACCAACTTTGTGGGTCTGAGTGCCGATGCCGCAAAATATCTGGTCGAACGCGGCGTCAAACTCGTCGGGGTGGATTATCTTTCCGTGGCCCCCTACGAAGACACCATCCCCACCCACCAAATTTTGCTCAAAGCCGGGGTGATTATTGTGGAAGGGTTGGACTTGTCCAAAATTTCGCAGGGGCGCTACACCTTTTACTGCCTCCCCCTCAAAATCGCCAAAGCCGATGGTGCGCCCGCCAGGGCGATGTTAATCGGGGTTTAGCCCCGTTCGTAGTGAGGCACGGTAGTGCCGCACCCGTGTGCGCGACTACGAACATCCTACGAACCATGAACGCTCCCCCTTCCCCCCTCCTCCTCCTCATTGATATCGATGGCCTGCGCCCGGACGTGTTCCGCGCCGCGCTCGCCGCCGGAAAACTCCCGAACCTCGCGGGGTTACTGGGTGGCCCAGACCTGGCGCGCGGCACGATCATCCCCGCCACGGCCCCTGCCCCCAGCATCACCTTTTGTTCCCAAGCTTGCCTCTTCACGGGCGCGCACCCCAAAGACCACGGCATCCCCGGCAACCAGTTTTTTGACCGGTTCGGCACATACGACGGCGATGGAAGACATCGCGGGATTCCGCAATTTTTCGCCTTCGACGTGGGGGACACCCTCGAAGTGGACGACGCCGTCCGCGTGTTCACCGACGGCCTCGCCGCCCAACGCCTGATGGCCGAAACCTTCTACGAGCGGATGGCCGCGCAAGGCAAAACCTGTGTCGTCGCCGGAAACATGTATGCCAAAGGCGCGCAAACGTGGATCAAACCCTCCCTCGCCAACATCGCCCGGTTCACCAAAGGGGGCAACCTGTTTGGCATGAGTTCCCGCGAATACGACGAAGACATCCTCACCCGCCTGCTGGCCCACCTCAAACAAGGCCTGCCCGATGTCCTCACCCTATACTTCATGGGCCTCGACCACGACTCCCACCATTACGGCCCTGCCCACGGCCAAATGCCCTACCTCGTCGACCATGTGGACCCCATGATCGGGAAACTCCTCCACACCATTCATCATTCCCAATTCCTAATTCCCAATTCCCCATTCCTCGTATCCATCTTCTCCGACCACGGACAGATCGAAGTCATCCCCGACGACCCACACTCGCTCCGCCTTGGCTTCCCTTTTGATAAAGAAGTCGGCGACTTTTTCACCGCCCTTGGGCTGGATGTCCACGACTACCCTGGCGAAGACCCAGCCTGTGATGCGGTGATGGCCCTCAACGGGGGCACGGCCTCCGTCTATTTGCAGAAAAAAGATGGACACTGGGCCGAACCGCCCCTGTTTGAACGGGATGTGCGCCCGGTCGCCCGCGCCTTTTGGCAAGCCCACGCCACCGGAAAATACGCCCCCGAACTGCGCGGTGCCCTCGCGGGCGTCCTTGTGCGGAACGTGGAGCGCGATGGGTGGGAAGCCCCCTTCGCCGCCCTCACCCCGGACGGGGACCTCCTCCCCCTGCCGGACTGGTTCGCCACCCAACCGGACGGGCTGTACCTCGATCCCGTTCACCGCCTGAACAACCAAACCGGCCTGTTCTCCGGCGATCTGCTGTTGATCAGCAACTACGCGGGCGGCTACTACTTCGGCAAAGAAATCCACGGCGTCCACGGGGGCCTGCACCCCGAAGATTCCCACGCCACCCTGGCCTACGGCTGTCCCGGTGCGGACGCGGAAGAATGGCCGCGGATGAAGGCGGCGATTGAGGAAGCGATTGCGGCGCGGTGCGCGGCGGAGGGCGGCCGGATGCCTTCGACGTGTGATCTGGTGGTGGGGGTGGAGGCGGGGATACAGTTGAACATGGATTGACGCGGAAAATCTTCGGGAATCTACGTTTATTTTAGAAAACAAAACATACACGTAACTGCTCAGACCCTAAAGGTTTTTCTCGATGAATGCGGGAAACAATTTGCAAATGCTGTACCTTTTTACAGGATCATCTCTTGCAAACAAAACCTTTAGGGTCTGGCCTGAGTAGTTACACATACACAAACCATTTTTCGGGACATGCTATGCCTTCAAACCCCTCTCGTACCACCATCCTCGATGACCTCCCTGCTGGAAAAGATGCGCTGGATTTTCAGCCCTACATTGATACCCTGGCAGACATCCTTTCATCCCCAAACACTCGCACCCCGCTAACCATTGGCGTGTTTGGCACCTGGGGTTCGGGCAAAACGTCCCTGATGCGGCTGGTGCAAAAAGGGTTGCCGGGAAGTTACCGCACGGCATGGTTTGACGCATGGAAATATGACAAGGAAACTACTCTCTGGCGGGCATTGCTTTTAACCGTTTTGACGGCTTTGCGGGAGGCTATTCCAAAGAATAATCGATCTTCCTTGAAAGAATTAGTTGATCTGGAAACATCCCTTTACCAAACGATTGACCGCGAAGAAGTGGGTAATCTGCAAATCAATTGGGGCAAAGTCGCTGAAGGGGTGGGTCAGGGTGTCATTCAAATTGGCTTGTCGTTTTTGCCGGGGGTTAGCACGTTGACCAAAATGGTCGAAGAACTCCAAAAAGATGGCGCGACAACCGCGACCACAAAACTCGTTGAAGCGTTGGAGCGGGAACGTTCAAAAATTCACATCGAACAGGTGCAATTTTTGGACCAATTCCAGAAACGTTTTAAAGAGTTGACGGATAAACACATCGTCCAAAAAAACCTTCGCCTCGTCGTCTTTATTGACGATCTCGACCGGTGTCTGCCGGAAAAAGCTGTTGAAGTGCTGGAGGCGATCAAACTCTTTTTAGATGTCGAGGGGTGTGCGTTTGTCTTGGGGTTGGACCATGAAGTGATCGCCCGCGGGATTGAAATCAAATATAAAGAACTGGGCTTTGACCCCAAAACCGAGGCCGACCGCCAACGGTTTGCCATTGATGGCACACGCTACCTGGAAAAAATCATCCAACTTCCCTTCCAGATTCCGCCCATTGAGCGGACGGAGATGCAAGATTTTGTGACTGGCCTCGTACAAACCTGGCCGCACAAAGAATGTGCCCGCGTGTTTGCGGAAGGGCTGGGCGGCAACCCCCGGCAGGTGAAACGCACGGTCAATGTCTTTCTCCTGCTCTCTGGCCTGGCGGAACGCCGGAAGCAGGAAGCCCACCCGGTGCGGTTGGCCAAGATCGTGGCGATTCAAAATGCCTTGCCTCGTTTGTATGATTTTTTGAAAGATGATCGACACCATCTCCTACGCGATCTGGAAGCCTATTATTTGATCGAGCGAACCTCATCTGAGGCAACTTTAAAGTCGGACCACGGGGGAATTCCAGTAAAGGATCGTCCTGAACTTTCTGAAGCCCTTGTCCCCTTCCTTGCCCAACGCGGGATCGCCGCCGTGCGTCGTGTCCTCGCCATGCACCCCAACGAACCGGATTTTAATTTTAGTTCCCTCACGCCCGATGCCATCCGTGCTTACTTTACCCTCACCCGGCAGGCAGAGGCCCCTGTTGTTCATCCGGTTGCCCCACCCCGCGCAGACTTTGAACCACAAATGATCCGCATTCCGGCAGGGATTTTTGTGATGGGGACAAATGACGAACAGGCCAAACACTTGAAGGCGTTGGGGATGCAAGAGGAATATATCCAATGGCAACAGCCCCAACATCAGGTGGAACTTTCCGAATACTGGATCGGCAAATTTCCCATCACCAATCGGGAATATCAATTTTTTGTTCGCGAGGCCGGTCATAAACCCCCTCATCATTGGGATGGCGACCAATACCCCGAAGGCCAAGGGGAGCACCCGGTGGTGTATGTCTCATGGAGCGATGCCTCTGCCTATTGCCAGTGGCTTACCGGAAAGGTAGGGGATAAAACCAAGATTTATCGTTTGTCAACCGAGGCAGAGTGGGAAAAAGCCGCGCGCGGGACAGATGGGCGGATGTATCCGTGGGGGAATGAATGGGCGGCCGGAAAGTGCAATTCAGAGGATGCAGGGATAGGCAGTACGACGCCGGTGGGGCAGTATTCCCCGGCGGGGGACAGTCCCTTTGGCTGTGCGGATATGGCTGGGAATGTGTGGGAATGGTGTTCAGATTTTTGGAATGAAAAAGAATACGTCCAACGCGCGGGCAAGAAGGTTAAAGACCCTCAGGGACCAGAAAAAGGTTCATTATTGTACGTTTGTCGGGGGGGATATTATGGAAGTGATCAAACCTGGCCTGCGTGCGCTTCCCGCGTCTGGGACGGCGGCAGCATCAGCGTCAACCTCGGGTTTCGGGTGGCGGCGTCTCCGGCCTCTCTTTGATTTTCTGTTTTCTGTTTCCTGCGTTCTGTTTTCTGTCTTCCGAGTCTTGGATGAACCCGTGTGGGGGTTTGCATCGGGTGCAATGCGGAAGGGCAGGGTTGGCGGCGGGAGCCGCCTCGATTTTAAAAAATGATGACTGTTAATCCGGGTCGCCCCAAAATTCTTTTCTTTTTCCGCATCTTCTTTTTTCCGCGACCATTTTTTGTCGCGGAAAAAAGAAGATGCGGAAAGATTTGCCCTGAGCCTTCTCTGACCGGCATTGCACGGGTAGTTCGAACCCTCCGAACGATCAGCCAAATATCAAAAACGCCCCATCTGTTCCAGTACACCTCTTCGAGAGGCCGACCGTCCAGGTGGGGCATTTTTGTTAACCCAATTGGTGCAGAGTCTTAACCAAACCGCAACATTCTATTAAAGCGGGGGAGGGAGAATGTCTCTATAATGAAGCGTGAAATGTGAAATGTGAAACGTGAAGCGTGATACGTGATACGTGATACGAAACACGCATCACGCATCACGCATCACGCATCATTCGCCATTCATCTCTCTCTTTTTTTGGGACACTGACCCCTCCCCTCTTTACGAACTTCGCTTCGATGGCCTTTTTCGAGAAGCGGAAGAAAATACACAGGCCGGGCTGATGGGCCTGGGCTGGCTGTTGACACGGGGGGAGAAGGTGGTGGCGCACGCATACGGGATCACCGCCCGCGGCGTGGATGCCACCTCGAACATGGCGGAATATCTCGCTCTCATTGATGGTTTACAAGCGATGGTGGATATGGGGTTGGAGCGGCACCCGGTCAAGGTGATGGGAGACGCGCGGGTGGTGATCTGCCAGATGACGGGGGAATCGCGGGTGACTGCGCCCCGTCTGGTTTCTGTTAACCGCCGGGCGCGGAAACTGGCCCGGAAACTGCACATTGTCGCGTGGGAGTGGATTCCCCGCAAGCTGAACAAGGCCGCCGACTTGCTCACCCGCCGCGCGTTGCGGGAGGTCACGTCGGATGAGGTGGCGTTTCAGGCGGCGTGGACCCGGCTCATGCGGGATCACACGAACCAGCGCAAACACCTGTTCACGTTGGGGGGGATGATGGTGTTGAACGGGCGGAACGACTGAAGGCGACTGAGGGCGTCACGACGGGGGTTAGAAAGGTTTTATCCCTTCGGGTAATTTCTCTTGCGTCACCCAGGCGCGGACCAGGTTGTTGAATAAGATGGGGTGTTGGAGGTTCCAAACGTGACCGGCGTTCGGGATCAGCGCGCCTTGGGCGTGGGGAATGCCTTTGGCCAGGGCGCGGGCGGCTTGTTTGGCGACGAAGGTTTCTTGTGCTCCGGCGACCGCGAGGGTGGGGGAAGTGCTTTTCGCGGGCATTTCGATGTCCCCGTAGGTTTCCAGCACTTTGGATAGGGTTTGGGCGGAGAAGTCTTTGAAGTCATCCCGCAAGAAATTTTGTGTCTCTTTGGGGATGCCAAATTGCATACAGACGAGCGCGGCGAGTTGGTTGGGGGAGAGCAGGCGCAGGATGGGTTCGTTGAGCTTTTGGGTGAGGACGAGCCAGCGCGCGAGCCGGGTGGACGTGCCGGAGAGGATGACGTGATCCACGACTTCGGGGGTGTGGACCATCATGGCTTGGGCGACGACGCCACCAAACGAGAGGCCGACAATGTGCGCGCGCCCGGTCGGGGTGCGGTCCCGGATCAGGGTGGCTAACTCCTGCGCGAGGGCGGTCATGCCTGTCCAGGGGCGGGAGGCGCTTTGTCCGTGGCCGGGCAGGTCGGGGGCGAGGCAGTGGTATTCGGTCAGGTTTTGCAGTTGGGGGTGCCACATCCGCCCACTAAGGGGGGAGCCGTGTAAAAAGAGGAGGGCGGGGGCGGTGGGGGAGCCGGATTCGTGGAGGTGGAGGGGCATGTTGGGGCCTTTTGGGGGGGACGGGGGAATCTATTTCGCAAAGGGGGGCGTCAACTTTTGGTTGTCTTTGCGCCTGTACGTTCGTAATTCACGACGAAGATACCCGTGGGGGTGACTTGACTTTCTGTTACTTTAAACGTTGCCGGGATGGTGCCTTCGGCAAACAACCGTTTTCCACTGCCCAATGTGAGGGGATACATCATCAGCCAGAACGTATCGACCAAATCATGCCGGATTAGCGTTTGAAGGAGATGTCCACTGCCCCAAACGTGCAAATCTGGTCCTGGCTGTTGTTTGATTTGGGCAACTTTTTCTGCAATATCTCCGCTCAAAAATACAGAGGGGTGCCAGTCTCCAGCGGTGATGGTATTTGAGGCGACGTATTTGGTAGCCGTGTTGACGCCCGGCCAGACGTCTGTATGGTGCGGCCAGTAGGGTGCCCAAATGTCAAAGGTTTTGCGCCCCAACAACAGGTCGAATGGCAGGTTCATTTGCCTTCTCAGCGCTGTGCCAAGAACCGCGTCGGAGTAGGACGCAATCCAGCCGCCATGCGCGAAGCCGCCGCTGGTATCTTCGTCTGGCCCGCCTGGGGCTTGGATGACCCCGTCAAGGGTGATATGTTCAAGCACGATTATTTTTCTCATGACAAAACTCCTTATATGTAACTACTCAGGCCAGACCCTAAAGGTTTTGTTTGCAAGAGATGAGTGCGGAAAAACAGGCTTTGTTTGCAAATGTATTCCTGAATTCATCGAGAAAAACCTTTAGGGTCTGAGTAGTTACCCTTATATACTGAGCATAGGAACAAATTGCGCTTTTTAAAGTTACCCGCTTCCGCCGGATTGCCAAATCCGGCGGGGGATTGTCGGCAAATTGCCGCGCAATCCCCCGCGCGCAACG
>JABWBV010000720.1 GCA_013359445.1 Anaerolineales bacterium
CTCGAACCGAGCATCGAAACGGTAGGTGGTGCCCGGACAGGCGGCGAAGGTGTTTCCATGGCCCTTCAACTCGACCCCCATGTCGTCCTCATGGACATCAACATGCCCGACATGGATGGCCTTGAAGCCACCCGCCTCGTCCGCGCCAAAATCCCTTACGTCCAAGTCATCATCCTCACTGTACAAGACGACCCCAGCTACATGCGCGAGGCCATCGTTGCCGGGGCGCGGGACTTCCTTATCAAACCCCCCATGGTGGAAGAACTCCTCTCTGCCGTCAAACGTGCCTACATCATCGCCCGTGAGGAAAAAGCGCGTATGCCGCCCCCGCCTCCTGTCGGCTTCTCCACCCCAACTGCCTCCGACCTGAATGGCACAGCCAAACGGATCATCAGCGTATTTTCCCCCAAAGGCGGCGTTGGGTGTACCACAGTGGCCTCCAACCTCGCGGTTGCCCTCCAAAGTGATACCTCCCCGGTCCTCATTTTGGACGCGCGCCTTCATTTTGGCGGCATTGGCATCTCTTTTAATGAACGAGCGAAACACTCCTTGGGCGATCTCACCCCACGCGTCGAACATCTCGACCCCGAGGTCGTCAACGGGGTTCTGATCACCCACGCGGGCTCCAACGTCCGCCTCCTCCCCGCCCCCGAAAAAATCGCTGATGCCGAATCCATAGACCCCAATCAGATCGGCCCCCTGCTCACCTACCTTGCCACCCTCTACACTTACGTCATTGTTGACACCTCCTCAGAACTCACCGAGCACACCCTCGCCGTTTTAGACACCAGCGACCTTATTCTCCTCGCAACCACCCAAGACATCCCCTCCCTCGACCGGCTTCGACGCTTTTTAGACCTTGCCCCCGCCATTGGCCTGAACAAAGAGCGTTTTCGCTTGATACTGAGCCGTTTCAACGACAAAATCAACATCACCCCTGATCGCATTAGTCAAAATTTCAAACAGGAAATTGCCTGCATTATCCCCAATGACCCGGCGGTTGTCTCCCCGGCTACCAACCAGGGCGCTCCCTTCATGATGGACAAAAAGCTCAAAGGTCGCCCCATTCACAAAGCCATGACAGATTTGGCAAAAATGATCGAAAAAGAGGCCGAAGTCGTTAAAGTCTAGCGTAAAACAATTCCGCCTTCACCATTGAAGCGCCATATTCTGCCCGGTCTGCCACCAGCCGGGCATTTTTTTTGGCCGCTTCTTCCCGTAAATCCGCATTTTCGATTCCGGACACAATACACGCGGCCAACGCAGACGCATCCCCCGGGTCGAACAGGAAGCCGTTTTCCCCAGGCGTGATCCACTCACGTAACGCCTCAATATCTCCAGCGATGGGCAAGCACCCGCACGCCATCGCTTCGAGGAGGGTGTTGGGGGTCCCGTCATGCTCGCTGGGGGAGACCGCGAGGGCGGCTTGCCGGAACAGGTCCGCCATTTGGGGGCGTGGAATGTGGGGGAGAAAGTCCACCGCGTGGGCCAGGTGGTTTGCGTGGAGCCAGTTTTGATAGGGGGTTGCGTGGGGATCGCCCGCCATCGCCGGGAGTACGAACCGCGTTTGAGGGGTTTTCGCCAGCACGAGCGGTATCGCTTTGAAAAACGTGTCATTTCGCACATACGCGCGAAACCCGCGGGGATTGACTACCGTCACCCCCTCTGAATGGGATGGTGTTTTTGGCGTGGTGGATGGGTAAAACAAGCTGAGATCAATGCCGCCATTTCCGGGCACGGTGAGGCTGGGTTTGTTGGGTGCAAAGCCCCATTCACCCGCCAGGCGCAAATCCCGAAAGCAGTCGGTGTGGAGCGCGTCCGCGTGGCGCAGGGCCAGACGGGTGTAATAGGCCATGAGCGGGGTGCTTTTGGCGTGCAGGGTAAAATCATTGCCCCAAACCGACACCACGCACGGAGGGGTCCCCAACGGTGATCCCGATCCTTTTGCCAGCGCGGTGATCATGCCTTCGTAGGGAATCCGCATGGCGTGGACGAGGTCGGGTCGGAGGGTTTGGATCAATGCTCGCAAACGACGCCCCGCGCGAGGCAGGGTCAGTGGCCCCAACCACTGCCGGATGGCGGTACGAAGACGGGGCGTGGTTAAAGTTCGCACGGCGCTGTTTTTCCGGGCGTGGGTTTCCCCCCCCGTTGGTTTGGGCTTTTCCCCCGCCGCACCGCTGAACGCCACCGGGATGATGTGCAAGGAGGCCAGGTTTAATTCCGGTTGACAGGGATAGGTGGAGGCAAGGTGGACTTCGTGTCCGGTTTGCACAAAATGTTGGAGCCAGTTCAACGCAATGGGCGACCGGCCATCGGCGACAAAAAGGTAACGCATGTTAGAGAGGGGCTTCTTGGGGAATGTTGATGGGGATATTTTTATACATGGCTGACCTCGTTTAGGGCTTGAATGAAACTTTGAACCATGTTTTCCAGGTTAATTTCTTCAGACACAATCCTGTAGGATTCTATTCCCATGTGGCGTAACCGGGGCGGAGCGGAGAGGGCGTCTGCGAGCGTGGCGCATAACCCTGGCAAATCGTCGGGGGGAACCAACCACCCATTGTCCGGGCGCACGAGCGCGTCCTGTGTCCCATCGCCTTCCGCGACGATGGCGGGGAGGCCGTAGCTCATCGCTTCCTGCACGGCCAACCCACCCGTGCCGGGGAGGACAAACAGATCGGCGGCGGTGAAGTAAGGGGCGAGGTCGGGGCCATGTTTTGCGCCTACAAATTCGGCGCGGGGGTAGATTTGGGCGGCCAGGGTTTGAAATTCTTGCCGCGCGGGACCGTCGCCGACGATGATGAGGTGGGGTTGGAGGTCGGGGGGGAGGGTGGCGCAAGCGTGGAGGAGCAGATCGAGCCGTTTGCGGGTTTGGAGGCGTCCCACGAAGAGGAGGGTGAGGGGAGGGTGGGGCGTGGAGGGGCGGGGGGGTGGGGGAG